>DSBF01000443.1 GCA_011049495.1 Ignavibacteria bacterium | reverse complement strand
GATAACAAATGTACTAAATGGTGATATAATCACATTCCCGTTATGAAAATTCCAAACAAAAGATGAAAGTGTAAGTGCTGCAATTGGTATGGGTAATCCTTTAAAATCGGTTTTAACAGAATAATCGCTGACTTGTACATTGAATCTTGCTAAACGAAACGCACCGAAAATGACAAAGATTCCGCTTAGTAAAATTCCAACCCAGCCAAGTTCTTGGAGTGCAGCATGATATATCAGAAAAGCCGGTGCTACACCAAAACTGATAATATCGGAAAGGGAGTCTAATTGTACACCAAATTCACTGCTTGTTTTTACTAACCGTGCTAATATGCCGTCAAATAGATCGAATAAACCTGCGAATACAATAAAGAAAAACGCTAATTCATAATTGCCGTTTACACTTTGTATGATAGAGATATAACCGCACAAAGCATTTAAAGCAGTAAATGAATTTGGAATAATTGCTTTAGAAAGTTTGAAATTCTTTTTTACTTTATCTTTCAAATAAGATTGTTTCACCGGCTTTTACCGTCTCACCCTCATTTACTTTTATTTTCCAATCCTTTGGAACAATTACATCGACACGGCTGCCGAATTTAATCATTCCAAAGCGTTTGCCGATTTTTACTTCATCGTTAAGTTTTAAATCATAAACAATTCTTCTGGCTACAAAACCGGCAACTTGAGTAAATAGTAGTTTGCCGTCTCCGTAATTTATTCCGATTTCACTTCTCTCGTTTAATGAATCGGCTTTATCATGATAAGCAACAAGATATTCGCCTTCAATATAATTTAGGAATTCGACTTTACCAGAAATTGGTATGCGATTGACATGAACATTTAGAGGTGACATAAAGATTGAAACTTGCTGTGCTTCGGAATCTAAGTAACGTTTTTCAAAAACATCCTTTATTATCAATACTTTTCCATCAGCAGGGGAAAGGACTACATTTTCAGTTTTTGGAGGTGTACGGTCAGGATCCCTGAAAAAATTCAATGTGAAAACAAGTGATAACACTGCAAGTATGATCAAAGGATATCTTACATACCCGTTATTTACTATTATTGCTATTGCAACTAAAACGAAGACAATAAATATAGCCCATCCAAGTGTTGCATAACCGTATTTTGTTAAAAACATTTTCTAATAAACTCTTTTTTTCAATGAAAATGAAAATAACATTTTTACGCATCAATTTCTTTGTGTTTCATATTTTTATTAATTTTGATCTTCTATAATTAAGAATAAAAATCATACTTAGATTCGGAGGGAAAATGAAAGGCGGAATGCAGGGAATGATGAAGCAAATACAGAAAATGCAAGCCGAAATGGAAAAAGTCCAAAGTGATCTCGGAAATAAAATAATTACCGAAGAAAGCGGCGGTGGAGTTGTAAAAGCTACCGTTAACGGACGCAAAGAATTAGTTTCTATTCAAATAGATGATGAAATCTTAAAGAGCGACGACCGGGAAATGTTGGAAGATCTTGTTGTAGCTGCTGTAAATAAAGCTCTTGAAAGTGCCGGCAAAATGGCTGAAGAAGAAATGCAGAATGTTACTCGCGGGTTAATTCCTCCTGGCTTAAATATACCGGGTATGTAATTTGCAAATCGCAGAACCACTACAAATAGCAATTGATGAATTGAGCAAGCTGCCGTCTATCGGCAAAAAAACTGCTCAACGACTTGCTCTGCACTTACTTAAGACAGACCCGGAGAATGTGCTTAATTTAATAAAAGCAATTTCCGACTTAAAAGAAAAAATAAAACTCTGCTCGGTTTGTTTTAATCTCGCTGTTGATGATACATGTGACATTTGCCAGAGTACAAAAAGAGATAAGTCTATTATTTGCGTTGTTGAAGAAGCAAGTGATATTTTTGCCATCGAACGAACAAACGAGTATAAAGGGCTTTATCATGTCCTTGGTGGTGTTTTGTCACCTCTAAGCGGAACTTCTGTTGAAGACCTGCATATTCAAGAATTAATTGGTAGGCTACAAAATTCTGAAGTGAAGGAAATTATTTTAGCATTAAATCCCGATACCGAAGGGGATACAACTTCTCTTTATTTAGCTAAATTAATAAAACCGCTCAATATAAAAGTAACCCGTATCGCGCGTGGGATTCCAATCGGCGGCGATTTGGAATTTGCCGACGATGCTACGATAGGACGCGCTGTGCTGGGTAGAAGTGATCTCTGATGTCCGAATGGTTTGAAGATTGGTTCGCATCCGAACAATATTTGAATGTTTACAAGCATCGTGATCAAAAAGATGCTTTATTGCTGCTTGATTTAATTCATAAAACAATTTCTCTCAAAAAAGATTTTCTAATTTTAGATGCCGCTTGCGGTGCTGGCAGATATTCAAACTTACTTCTTCAACGAGGATATAAAGTTATTGGTTTTGATTTGAGCCTCCCCCTTTTAAAAATTGCTAAAGCTGAAGCCGAAAAAATTTTCGGTGAGAATATTTATTTTAAATCAGATATTCGCACAACAAAGCTGAAAATGAAATTCAATCTAATCTTAAATGTATTTACAAGTTTTGGCTATTTTGTTACCGACGAAGAGAATTTCAGTTTTATAAATAATTCCATAACTTTCCTTAAAAAGAAAGGTTATTTTGTATTTGATTATATCAACAAACAATACCTTATTGATAATCTAATCCCGTATTCGCAAAAAAAGGTTGATGGTTATTTAATAGAAGAAAAAAGAAAAATCGAGAACCAAAGAGTTATTAAAGAAATAGATATTTCGAAGGGTAGGGAAAGGAATAGTTTTACAGAATCGGTTAAATTATATTCACCGAAAATATTGTTTGAAAAATTTTCTAAGTCCGGTTATAAAATTATCGATGTCTTTGGTAGTTATAAAGGAGAGAGTTTTTCTGAGAATAATTCTTCCCGCTTAATAATAATTGGACAAAATGAACAGTAGATTATTTATCATATTATTAGTGATTGTTTTAAGCTCGTGTGATCTTTTCTCAACACGTGATGTGGAAGAACCGAAGAAAACGGGCTCTAATTTTGTCCCCCCAACCACACCAAAATTACTTTTTGATAACTTGCGAAATTCTTTATCTGAAAAAGTTTCTGAAAACTATATGGCTTCATTTGTTGATTCTGCTTTTCTTAATTCCGAATTTAATTATATACCTGCTTCGGGAGCGGAAGCGACATTTCAAACACTTTCTCATTGGGGTCTATCGGATGAAAGAATTTATATTAACAATGTATTTTCGGCTGTTGGTCAATCTAACATTTTATTATCCCTAACTGATGAATTTTCTACCCCTCAAGGAGATAGCGCTTTTTATTTTTATACATATGCGTTAAATGTTCCGGCTAATAATCCGGATTTCCCTACGGTATATCAAGGTAATGTAGAGTTTACTATTAAACTTGATTCAAGAAATCAATGGGTAATTACAAAATGGCGCGATATTCAAATTGGCAACTTACCAAGCTGGAGTGAGTTAAGAGGTAGATTTTATTAAATCGGTAATTATTATATTGTTCATGTTATATTTCTTTTCAGGTTGTGTAAATCCTTTTGCACCTACATTAGATGACTCTATTTCAAGTGAAGAAGGATTAATAACCGATCAAAAAACAATTGACGGACTATTTAGAAATTTTCAGTACGCATATAGTTTTAAGGATACAACTATCTACGGAAATTTGTTGACGAAGGATTTTACTTTTACTTACCGTGATTATGATTTGGGCTTTGATATATCATGGGGAAGAGAAGAAGAAATGAGAGTAACTTATGGGTTGTTTCAAAATGCACAACGTCTCGATTTAATCTGGAATGAAATTGTTTCTATTACATCGGATTCAACAAATATTATTCGTAGTTTTGGATTAACTATTACTTTCAATCCGACTGACGTAATTTCCGTTGATGGAAAAATTAATCTTTCTCTTAAGAAAGATGACAATAGTAAATGGCGAATTTTTAACTGGTTGGATGAATCTAATTTCTAAGGGCAAATGATACTCTTTTATTTAAAGGAAACATTTCGATCAATTAAGCGATCAAAGCTTGCTTCTTTCATTACAATTATTTCTTTATCTATTGCGATTTTAGCTACGGATGTATCTATTGTTCTTGTTTTACTTTCCAATAAAATTGACGAAGAACTTAAGGAAAGAGTTGAACTAGATATATTTATTATGAAAGATGCACCATCAAGTGATATTCAAGCATTGGGAAGTAGACTGCGAAAAGATAATAGATTACAAATTGTAGAATATATCTCGCAAGAAAAAGCAGAAATTAATTTTATTAAAGAAACCGGTGAAGATTTTAAATCTATACTTGAAGCAAACCCACTGCCTGCATCTTATAGAGTTAAATTCAAATCGCAAAGTGTAGACCAGAATACAATTGAACAATTTGTTAAAGAAATAGAAAAAGATAACACGGTAGATGAAGTAATTTATGATTACTCAACAATTATTTCGTTGATTAATTTCATCAATTCAAGTAAGTATATTATATTTGTTCTCTCTTTTGTGTTTGTTTTCCTTGCGATTTATTTAGTTTATTCTACAAATAAATTACAGATCCAGAATAAGTTGGAAAAATATAACACGATGAAATTAGTCGGGGCAAAGTTAAGTACCTTAAAAATACCTATTTATTTTACCGGGCTAATCTTTGGTGTGATTGCCTCCGTAATTTCTATCACACTTATAGTTTTTTTTACGGAATTTATTCAAAGATTTTATTATAATTTTAACTTCATTAATTATATTTATATTGGTACATTTATTATCATTTTCTTAGGTATTTTTTACGGTTTACTTGGCAGTTTTATAACATCGCGTGGTATTTCTCTTAAGATAAATAAAATATAATCAGTTCATATACATGGAAAATTTATGAAATTAAAAATACTATTTATACTTTTCTTCACTCTCGGGCTCTCATTATTCGCTCAAGTAAAAGATTATGAAATAGGTGTTTCTCCACTTGATAGAAATTATCGTCAAGGAGGATTGTATGATTATTCCGATCCATCATCTGTAAATATGAGAGTTGCAGTTTGGGGTTTTATGCGATATCCCGGTAGATATATAGTGCCGGTTAATACTACTGTTGCCGATTTGCTTTCTTATGCCGGCGGTCCTTCGGATGATGCTAATCTTGAGGATATTAGACTCTATAGAGTGTTGGCAGATTCTACACAAATTATGATGAAAATCGATTATAATGATCTCCTATGGGAAAGTAAATTAAAACGTGTTAAGAAAAGTGTTCCGAATCTTAGAGGAGGGGATATTTTATTGGTTCCTGGAGCTCCACGCTTATATTTTAAGGATTGGTTTAGCATAACTCTTTCGGTTGTATCTACTTTGATTTCGCTTTCTATTTTAGTAATAAATATCTTACGAAACTAATTTTAGAGGGATTACATTGAAAAACCAAGATTTTATGAATGAGCAAAATGAAACAACTTTAAAAGATTATATAAATCTTATACGACAGAATCTTTTACCTATTATTATAATTACTTTGGCTGCAGTCGGCATAGCTGTATTTTATGCTTTAACCGCAACGAATATTTTCTCAAGTACAACTTCCATGAAACTCAATAAACCGTCCGGGAATATTCTCGAGGCTCCTCTTTTACCTGAATTTCAGGATTTCGGGAGCGACCGTTTTATTGCAAACGAAATCGAAATTCTCAAAAGCTATACTATTCGTGAAAATGTTGCAAAAGCTCTAATAGATTCTTTTAGATTATCTAATCATCCGGATAAGTTTCATCTTATATATGATCAAGAATCCCTTTTTTCCGATAATGATAGAAAAGAATTAAGGGCGGTTAATGATTTAGCTACATTATTCGGTGACAAAAACAGTATTGTGACGATTGAACAAAAAAGAGGCTTAGATGTTGTGGAAATTTCCGTGGAATCTCCATCACCTGAAGAAGCCGCTTTAATTGCTAATATATATGCAAAGAGCTACTTGGATCTTAATTTAGCTTATAACAGAAAACAACTTGTTGTGGTAAAAGAATTTTTGGAAACTCAGCGAAAGGGTAAATTAGATGAACTACTTTTTGCTGAAGAACAGCTTAAAGTTTATCAAGAGGAAAGAGGTGTTGTCGATTTAACTCAACAAGCAAGAGCTTTAATCGATCAGCTTACAACTTTTGAGTCGCAACGTAATGCAACAAAAATTGATTTAACAATTTCTAAGAAAAGCCTTGATCAATATAAAGAAGAACTTGAAAAACAAGATCCTCGAATTAAGGATTATCTCGAAAGCTTTGCAACAGAACCTTATATTAAAAACCTTCAGACTCAAATTGCTCAGTTGCAGTCACAAAAAGATTTGGCACTTAGTACCGTTGATAGAAGTGGTGGTGCAAATACTGCTATTATTAATGAATATGAAAAAAAGATTACCGATTTAAGAGAAAAATTAAACGAACAAATTCTTGTTTACAAAGCCGGTATTTTTGCTTCCAACCCTGAACAAATTCAACAACTAACAGCAAAAGTACTTGAGGAGGAGGTTCGTTACCAATCCTTGCTTTCTTCCTATAAAGAACTTGATGAACTAGTTCAACGCTACGAAGTCCGCTTTAATGAAATGCCTAAACGAACTCTTGACTTAGCAAGATTGCAAAGAATTAAAGAGGCAAATGAAAAACTTTATCTTCTTGTTGAAGAAAAATATCAAGAAGCTCAAATTAATGAGCAATCTACCCCGGGCAACGTGTTGATAATTGATGATGCTCGTGTACCTGAAAATCCATCCAAACCTAATCGTATATTAATTATTGCGGTTGGATTAGTACTTGGTGTTGGTTTTGGATTTGGCTTTGCTTTTATTCGCAACTACTTTGATAATACGGTTAAAACTCCTGAAGAACTTCAGCAAAAGAATATTAGCCTGCTTGCCTGGATTCCTGAAATGTTTGTAGCTGATAAAAATAGAACGCCCGGTAGTGAGTTTATTGTAAATAAAAAATCCGATTCAACAGCTAGCGAAGCTTATCGTGCTCTTCGTACCCGTATTCGATATTCTGGTGTGGAAGGAACAATTCCCAAAAAGCTTCTAGTTACTTCGTCTTCTGCCGGGGAAGGTAAAACCATAACAGCAGTGAATCTTGCCGGCAGTTTTGCTCAAGCTAATCAAAAAGTTTTATTACTAGATTGTGACTTACGAAAACCACGAGTTCACAAAATTTTTAATCATGAAAGATTTCCCGGATTTATTGATTACTTCTTTGGTCAAGCTACATTTGATGAATTAATTAGAAAAACCGAACAAGCAAGCTTGTATTATATAACTGGTGGAACAATTCCTCCAAACCCTGCGGAAATTCTTGGTTCTCATAAGATGGAAGAGTTCTTAAAAAAATTAGAATCTCATTTTGATCTTATTGTTATTGATTCTCCGCCAATTATTGCTGTTACAGATTCGGAAATCCTTGCACAAATAGTTGATGGGGTTATGTTGGTTGTGTCTGCCGGAGTTACCGAATATGATATTCTTTTCAAATCCCTCGATGTTCTTAAAATGGCAAAATCGCAATTTCTTGGAACAGTGTTAAATAAATTTGCGTACCGACCCGGTTATGGCTCGTATTACAAATATTATTACTATTACTATAATACCGGTAACGGTAAAGAAGATAAAAAGAAATTACTCAAAGTATAGATCAATTATTATTATCAGTACAATTGAATTTATAAAAAAAAGGCAGCCAACTCGGCTGCCTTTTTTTATCTTGATACTTGATACTTACATCTAGATCAATACATTCCGTCCATTCCACCCATACCTTGCGGCATGGAAGGAGCTTTTTCTTCTTCCGGTTTCTCATAAACAACTGCTTCGGTTGTAAGTAATAATGATGAAACCGATGCAGCGTTCTCTAAAGCAGTTCTTGTTACTTTAGTTGGATCAATTACGCCTGCTTTGTACAAGTTTTCATATTCTTCGGTCGCTGCGTTGAAACCGAAATCATCTTTACCTTCGATTACTTTGTTCAGCACAACTGCACCTTCAAGACCGGCATTTCTTACAATTTGTTTCAACGGTTCCGAAAGTGCTTTCTGAACAATATTAATACCTGTAGTTTGGTCTAAATTTTCACCTTCCAATTTCTCAATTGCAGCAATCGCTCTTACAAGAGCAACACCACCGCCTGGTACTATACCTTGTTCAACGGCTGCTCTTGTTGCATGCAGCGCATCTTCTACTCTTGCTTTTTTCTCTTTCATCTCTATTTCTGTTGAGGCACCAATCTTTAATACTGCAACTCCACCGGAAAGTTTGGCTAATCTTTCTTGTAATTTTTCTTTGTCGTAATCAGATGTAGTATTTTCAATCTGAGCTTTTATTTCATTAATTCTCTTTTTTATATCATCCGAATTTCCTGCACCTTCGACAATTATTGTATTATCTTTATCAATATTTACTTTGGTGGCAGTTCCGAGATATTCAACTGTTGCGTTTTCTAATTTGAATCCTCTTTCTTCTGAGATCACGGTACCTCCGGTCAATACAGCGATATCTTCCAACATTGCTTTTCTTCTATCTCCAAAACCGGGAGCTTTAACGGCACATACTTTTAATGTTCCGCGCAATTTATTAACAACTAATGTTGCAAGAGCTTCACCTTCAAGATCTTCGGCAATAATTAATAATGGTTTACCTGATTGGGCAACTTTCTCAAGAACCGGCAACAAATCTTTCATTGCAGAGATTTTTTTGTCATGTATTAATATATATGGATTTTCTAATTCCGCTTCCATCGATTCTGAATTAGTAACGAAGTAAGGGGAAAGGTAACCGCGGTCAAATTGCATACCTTCAACAATTTCTAAACCGGTTTCTGTTCCTTTTGCTTCTTCAACTGTAATAACACCGTCTTTACCGACTTTTTCCATTGCATCTGCAATTAATTTACCGATAGTCTTATCGTTATTAGCTGAGATTGAACCGACTTGCGAAATTTCATCTCTGCCTTCAACATCACGACTGATTGATTTCAAATACTCAACAACTTTTATTACTGCCATATCAATACCGCGTTTCAAATCCATTGGATTTGCACCTGCTGTAACGTTCTTTAAACCTTCTCGATAAATTGCTTGTGCTAAAACTGTTGCGGTTGTTGTACCGTCACCAGCAACATCACTTGTTTTGGAAGCAACTTCGCGAACCATTTGTGCACCCATATTTTCATTTGGGTCTTCAAGTTCAATTTCTTTTGCAACTGTTACACCGTCTTTAGTTACTGTCGGTGCACCGAATTTTTTGTCGATAATAACATTACGACCTTTTGGTCCGAGTGTTACTTTTACTGCATTAGCTAATTTATCGACGCCGAGCTTTAATGCATTTCTTGCTTCACTGCTGTACTCAATTATTTTAGCTGACATATTTATGTCCTCCGTTTTTTATTTATATAATTCTTACAAATTTGTTTTCGTATGATGCATTTTATTAACTAACGATTCCGTAAATATCACTTTCACGCATAATTAAATATTCTTCACCCTCAATATTTACTTCGGTGCCGGAGTATTTACCATACAATACTTTATCGCCTTGTTTAACACTCATTTTTATTTCTTTGCCTTCTTCCGTAACTCTGCCCGGTCCAACAGCCACTATCGTTCCTTCGATAGGTTTTTCTTTTGCTGTATCGGGAAGAATTATGCCCCCTTTGGTTTTTTCTTCGGCTTTAGCCGGTTGTACTATTACTCTATCAGCTAAAGGTTTAATTTTGAAATCTGCCATGGTTTTTTCCTCCATTTTGATTATTTGTTAATTGTTGTTAGCACTCGAATATTGAGAGTGCTAATATAATACATGATGTCAATATTGTCAATATTTCTTATAAAAACGGTTTTTTTCCCTTTGTTAATTTACTGCGGTGCGAAAAATTGGTGCGAACGTTAAATCTTTAATATGCAGATTTGAGACTGTATTTAACCTCTAAACTCATATTGATTATTAAAAATCAGTTTTGAAAATTCCTATTGCGAGCTTCAATATTGTTTAGTCCGTTAGCTAACGGATTAGAAATTCGATTTTAGGGTTTGCTTTTCATTCTCTTTCTACACTTCGTTCAAAAATATAATCGATATTTTTGAGCATTTTTTTATTATCAAATACTTCTTCAATTTCATTTGAAGAAAGTAAGTTCATTATTTTTTCATTTGCCAATAACTCATCCTTTAGATTTTTCTTCTCATCCTTCCAAATATCCATTGCACATGTTTGAACAAGTTTGTAGGCATCTTCGCGTGTGATTCCTTTACTAACCAGCATTAGTAAAATTGTTTGCGAGAAGACTAATCCTCTGGTAATATTCAAATTCTTTATCATATTTTCAGGATATATTATTAAGTTATCTATTAACTTTATCATCAAATCAAGCATGTAGTTTAGTAGTATGCAGCTATCCGGGACAATTACTCTTTCAACCGATGAATGAGAAATATCCCGCTCATGCCAAAGTGCAACATTTTCGATTGATGCCATAGCATTAGCTCTTATCAATCTTGCCAAACCGGTTATTCTCTCGGACACAATCGGATTTCGTTTGTGCGGCATTGCAGATGAACCCTTTTGACCTTTGGAAAAATATTCTTCGGCTTCCAATACCTCGGTTCTTTGTAAGTGACGAATCTCAATTGAAATTTTTTCTAACATAGCGGCAATGATGGCTAATGTTGTTAAAAACTCGGCATGTCTATCTCTTTGTATAACTTGTGTCGAAACTGGTGCTGGTCTTAATCCCATCTTTTCACAAACATACTCTTCAACTTTTGGAGAGAGATGTTCAAATGTTCCGACAGCTCCCGAAATTTGTCCGACACTTATTGTCTCAATTGCATGTTCTATTCTTAGTATATTTCTTTTACATTCTTCATACCATAAAGCAAATTTTAATCCCATCGAAGTTGGTTCGGCATGTATACCGTGGCTTCTTCCTACACATAATGTTTTTTTATGCTCGTTTGATCTTCTTTTTAATGAATCTTTTAATTGATGTAATTGATTAAGTAAAATTTCTCCCGCACTTTTCATCTGGTAGGAGAGTGTTGTGTCTAAAATATCAGAAGATGTCATTCCGTAATGAATATGCCTTGATTCCGGTCCGACATATTCCGCAACGTTTGTCAAAAAAGCAATTACATCATGCTTTGTTGTTTCTTCTATTTCTAATATTTTTTTTACGTCAAACTTAGCTTTCTTCTTAATTACTTCCACATCCGCAGAAGGGATTTCATTCATTTCGGCTCGTGCTTCACATGCAAGTATTTCTATCTTCAACCAGGTTGAATATTTGAACTCATCCTCCCAAATTTTTCCCATTTCGGTGAGTGTATATCTTTCTATCATTTCTTTTCCAATTTCATTGTTTTTGTTAACTGCTTGTTTTCACTAAGAATTGTAAGTGTTAAAGAATCACCGGTCTTGAATTCCTGTAATATTCCGATAAGCGTATTATCGTCGTTAATTTTATATTTCCCGACTCGCAAAATAATATCCCCGACCTTCAAATCAGCTTTTTCTGCAGGAGAATTCTGAGCTACGTGTGTCACAATTACTCCTCTTGTGTTAGGCAGATTGTAATACTTCGCAATACCCGAATCAACAGCTTGTATTCTCAAGCCTGTCCAAAACTCCCTGTCAACCTTCCCGTGTTTTTTAAGTTCTGTTACTATCTTTTCAATCTTTTCAACGGGAATTGCAAATCCTACACCAACATTACCTCTTGAACCGTCTGCGGTAAAAATTAAAGTGTTCATTCCTATTAGTTCACCTAAACTGTTTACAAGCGGACCGCCGCTGTTTCCTCCATTAATTGCAGCATCGGTTTGAATCATATTAACATAATACCTGTTGTTAACTTGTCCTAAATTCATTCCGGTCGAACTAATTACTCCGACTGTTACTGTTGGTTGATCATTAATATCAAACAAACCGAATGGATTACCGAGCGCAATTACCCATTCACCGATAAGCAAATCATCGGACCTTCCGAATTTAATATAAGGAAGATCCTTAGCATCTATTTTTAATAGACATATATCCGAAACCATATCGGTACCAACAACTTCAGCTTTATACTGCATACCGTCGGTCATTGTAACGATTACTTCAACGGCATTGCCGGCAACGTGATCATTTGTAATAATATAACCGTCGGATGAAATTATTACACCGCTTCCTAATCCCTGCACTCTCTGCTGCCGCCTGAAATAATCACGGAAATAAGGATCATCTCTGAAAAAGTTATACCATGGGGAACGGTATTCTCTAATTTCAACAACATTTATCCCTATTACTGCAGGGTTAACGTTTTTTATAGTCTCGGTTATGATCGTTTCTCTGCCTTTATAAATCGAATCGGTAATTGATGCACGCTCTGTTGGAGTTATAACATGTTCAACTTGCTTGAAAATATTTTCATTGCTTTCGGCAAAACCTTCATTGTAATAAAAAACAGCAAAAACCACGGAAAGAATTAGAATAGTTATTGCCGAGGAAAGAAATGCTATTTTAATCTGTTTCATAATTATTCCTGCTTGTCTTTCTTTTTTGACTTAGAAACCATTCCTTAAATGGTTCGATATGTTTACTCATTATTATTGCCATTACCAATGCAACCGATATCCCGAATATCCAGTTCTCATCGGCACTCTCTTTTGTATATTTATTTAATATATCCGAGTTTGCAATTGCTATCGCACCGGTCAATATAGTGGATGACATATTCGAAAAATGAATATGTCTTCTGAATAGGTAAGATACTATCCAAAAGAAAATCCAAATAACCGGGATGGAATAAGCAAATAAAACACTCCCGCCGAGAGCAGTTGCTAATCCTCTTCCGCCTTTAAATTTTATCCAGGGTGAATAACAATGCGCAAATACTGCTGAGGCTATTGCTATTACCGAATAAAGAAATTCATTCCCGAATATTACTTGAACAATATATACCGGTAAAAATCCTTTTAAGAAATCGATAAACAATACAACAGCACCAATCAGCCTGGAATTGGAAACTTCATAAGAATTTAGTGCGCCTACGTTCTTCGATCCTTCGTTGGTTATATCAATCCCTTTTACCTTCTTCAACAGTATGTAAGCAGTAGGAATTGAACCTATCGAGTAACCGATTATCAACGATATTATGTAATACATTGTCCTCTAATATTTTTAAAAACAAATTTACAATTTTATAAATCAATTTAATAATGCGCATTAACAAACATATTAATTATAGGATATTGAGCTTCATATTTCATAAAATGATTCATATCTTTAAATCATAAAAATCACAATAAATTTTAGAATAAAATGCAATATTGCTATTGATTATTTTTCCTCTTATTTAGGTAATCGTGATTTTTAAAAGTGTCAATTTTAGGAGTATTATTTCGATGGTAAAATTTATAGGAACATTTAACGTTGCACCTTCATTACCGAAAAAATTATTTGCATTAATTGATATCGCATATAATTTGTATTGGACTTGGAATCAAGATGCTG
>DSBF01000213.1 GCA_011049495.1 Ignavibacteria bacterium | reverse complement strand
TATCAATTAGTGCAAGTGAATCGGAAGGTGATAAATTTAGAGTATCACTGACCAAATAAAGAGAATCAACAACAGATATTGAATCTGAGTGGTTTGATTTAATATCATTTGTCGATGAGTCAAAAGGTGCGATTTGAAATTCTAATCTTTCATCCAATAAAGAAAGGTTTAATGTTTTTCCTTTACTTTCGGAAAAGATAGAAAAAATTGAAATCACTCCTAAAACAAAAATAGGAATCAATAAATTTTTGATTCCAATAGCCATAAAATATTTTAGATATCGCAGAATATGTACCTATCTAAATTTAATAGTAATTACAGTAAAATTTTTTCTATCAAACCTCCCTAATTTGTCAACAAAATGTAGTGAAAAATTATTGATTTCAATCAATAAATTCAATTTATTTTTTTAAGAGATAAATTTAGGGATGGATTTATATTATATCGTTCAAATTAGTTTTTTGAGATAGTACTTCAATAACTTCATTCTTTTCAATGATAACGGCACTTAGATTGTTGCCAACACACGCACCGGTATCGATGTATAAAGCATTGGCAGATTCATCAAATACTATTTCTTTTTGTTTTGTATGACCAACTACCTGCATTTTACCAATATCGAGCAATTGATTACGAGTCCATAAGACACCGTTATCATTTCGGTAACTACCAAAAATTATTTCATCCAAAAACGATAAATTATCTTTAAAGTTAGTAGGAAGAAAGTTTTTAAAATCTTGAGAGATACCAGCATGAGAAATAAAACAGTCATCCAAATTATAATATAAAGGAGCGGCTTTAATAACATCTATATGCTGGAATAATGCTTCTTCATGCTCTTCATAAGATTCAAGTGTCATTTCATTCCCGTTATAAATCCACGATCTTGCAAAAACGCTAGTAGGATCTTTAAAGAAATGATAAAACATATAATCATGATTGCCGGGTGTGAAAAGTATTTTTTCATCAAGTACAAACTTAATTACTTCATAACTGTGATTACCGCGATCCACTAAATCACCAACGGTATAAATCGGAATGCGGCTGTATTTTTCTTTTATTAGATTATATAACTCGACAAGAGTATGATAACAACCGTGAATATCTCCAATAACAGCAACCATTAAATTTTGTAAGTCTCCTTAGCAAATTGCTTAAGTTCATCTCTAAAATCCGGATGAGCAATTTCTATAAGAGCCGCAGCTCTTTCTTGTACACTTTTGCCGTATAGATTAACCGTTCCGAATTCAGTAACAACATAATGAACATCTCCGCGTGATGTAACTACACCGGCACCAGGCTTAAGAGTTGGGACAATTCTACTTATTTGACCGTGTTTAGCTGCCGAAGGTAATGCAATAATCGGTTTACCTCCCTCACTTCTTGAAGCCCCGCGAATAAAATCAACCTGTCCGCCAATACCGCTATAAAATTTAGTACCGATTGAGTCCGAACATACTTGACCGGTTAAATCAATTTCAATTGCGGAATTAATTGCAACCATTTTATGATTTTGAGCAATTATAAAAGGATCGTTTACATATTCCTGCGGGTGAAATTCAAAAATAGGATTGTTATCAATAAAATTGTAAGATCTTCTAGTTCCTAAAACAAAACCGGCAATAATTTTACCCGGATGCAGAGTTTTCTTTTCGCCATTAACAATTCCCATTTCAACGAGATCAATTAAACCATCGGAAAACATTTCGGTATGAATTCCCAAATCATTTTTATTTTTCAAATAAGACATAACAGCATCTGGAATTGCACCTATACCCATCTGTAATGTTGAACCATCTTCAATCAAATCGGCAATATGACTACCTATGTGATTATAAACTTCTAATTCTTCCTTAGTTGCATTCGGATCAATTTGCGGAAGTTCCATTAAAGGTTCGCTGTGTTCAACTATGTAATCAATTTTATTAACATGAATAAAACTGTTTCCCAAACCACGAGGCATTTTATCGTTTATTTGTGCGATAATTGTTTTAGCTTTTTCTGTTGGTGTTTTTATGTTACCGACATCAATACCGTAGCTGCAGAATCCATGTTCATCCGGAGGTGAAACATTTATTAATGCAACATCAGCTTTTAACAATCCTTTCTTGAAAAGCATTGTAACTTCAGATAGGAAAATTGGAATAAACTCTGCTCGTCCATCGTTGACTGCTTTACGAGTATTTCCTCCTATAAAAAACGCTTTGTGTTTGAAATGCTTTTCCATACCGGGTTGAACATAAGGTAAATCTCCAACTATAAGTATGTGGTAAATCTGTACGTCTTCAAGTTCATCTTTGCGTTTTACCATAGCACGTATTAATTCCAAGGGGGCTGCACATCCTGGCTGGACAACAATTTTATCACCGGAATTGATAATTTTTACAGCTTCCTCTGCTTTTACAATTTTTGAGTTGTATTTAACAAGCCAAGCTGGATTATTATTCTTAGTAATCTTTGTTTCTTCGTAAGTCATATCAATTTTCATAATTAGTTAGTTGAAAAAAAGTGAAGTCTTCTATATTCAATACCAAATTTTTCTGCTAATGTTTCATTAGAACAGAAACCGTTATAAGTACAAACTCCTTTTGCTAAACCGGTATCACTTAATAATGCATTAGTCAAACCGTTATCGGCAATGTTTAGAATATAATCAATCGATGCATTAGTCAGACCATAACTTGCTGTCCGCGAAACCAAAGCGGGCATATTTGGAATACAGCAATGTATAACATCATGTTCAATGAAAATAGGGTCAGATATAGTTGTGGGTCTGCTTGTTTCAACTACACCTCCTTGATCAATCGAAACATCCATTAAAACCGCTCCCTTTTTCATTGATTTAACCATATCCTCCGTTACAAGATGAGGAGCTTTCTCACCTTTAATAAGTACGGCTCCGATAAATAAATCAGCAAACCTGCATCCTCTTGCAATGGTATATGGATTAGCAACAACAGTAGTAATATTTTTCCCAAAATGATTTTCAATTTTGCGTAACCTTTGTAAATCTTTATCCAATACAATTACATGAGCGCCTCTTGTCAAAGCAGCACGTGCGGCATTAAACCCAACCACCCCGGCACCAAGAATTACTACCGCTGCCGGTGCAACGCCGGTAATACCTCCCATCAAAATTCCACGGCTGTTTGGAACATCGCTTGCCATAAATCTTTCACCAAGTTGAATTGCTAATTGTCCGGCAATTTCACTCATAGATTCGAGAACAGGAAGCTCATTATTGCTTTCAATTAATTCATAACTTATTGCAGTTATCTTTTTCTTACAGAGTTCGTCAATAATTGTCTTCTTACCTATAGTTAAATGTAAAAATGAAAAAATTATTTGATCTTCCTGAAGCATGCCAGCTTCAACTTCCGTAAGAGGCGCAATCTTTGCAATTAACTCTGCCCGTTGATAAACTTCCTCAACAGTATAAACAACATTAGCGCCGACTTGTCTGTATTCCTCATCCGAAAAATGGCTGTCAATACCGGCATTAGTTTGAATAAAAACAGTATGACCGGCTTTTACTAATGCATCAACACCGGCTGGTGCAATTGCAACTCGTTTTTCTTCGAGTACTGTCTCTTTTGGTATTCCTATTCTCATATTTTGTCTAAATTTATTTAAATAATGAAGTAAAAAATACTTATAAATCCGTTTAGAAACAAAGAATGGGGTAATTCTAAACCGGTGTTTTAGCCGATTTTCCTTTTAAGACACGGAGTACATTTTCAGCGCAAAGCTGTGCCATTTTTGTGCGGGCTTCAACCGTTGCACTTCCAATATGCGGCAGTAAAACCACGTTTGGCAATTTCAATAACTCAGGATCAATATTAGGCTCATTTTCATAAACATCAAATCCCGCAGAGTGAATTTTACCTTTCTTTAATAATTGAATAAGATACTTTTCATCAACCACTTCTCCCCTTGCAATATTTATAAGAATTGCATTAGGTTTTAAAACTGATAAATGATTTTTATCGATAAGATGATAGGATTCTTTGGTTAAAGGGATTTGAATAGAAATTATATCAGAATCTGTCATTAATTTCTTTAGTGAAACTTTTTTAGCACCGAATTCTGTTTCAAATTTATTTTTTTTAGAACGATTGTAGTAAATAATATTTGTATCGAATCCTTTAAATCTTTTGGCTACAGCATAGCCTATTCTACCGGCTCCGATAATACCGATAGTTTTACCTGTCATTTCAATACCTAATAAAAGTTTAGGCGCCCATCCTCTGAATTTTTTTTTCTTTACAAATTCGTGCCCTTCAATTACCCGACGTGAACAGGCAAGTGCAAGGGTTAAAGCTATCTCGGCAGTTGCGTTAGTTAAAATATCCGGCGTGTTGGTTACAATAATATTTTTCTGCTTTGCATAATTAATATCAATATTATTATAACCGGTTGCATAGTTAGCAATAATTTTACAACTTTTTAAGTTGTCAATTATCTCCGAATCTATTTTATCCGTTAATAAAGAAATTAAAGCGTCGGCATTGCGAGCATTTTTAATTAGTTCTGTTTTACTGATAGGATACTCTTTCTTAAAAGTGACAACAGTGTGACCATTTTTACGCAATAACTTTTCGATGTTTCCGGGTAAACTTCTTGTTATAAATACTTTCATATCAACCAAATAAAAATCTTACAATAAATAGTGCGCCTAAAATTCCGGCAATATCTGCTAATAAACCGGCTGCTAATGCATATCTTGTTTTACTGATATTAACCGCACCAAAATAAACGGCAATAACATAAAATGTAGTTTCAGTACTTCCCATTATTGTTGAAACTAAAACTCCTATAAATGAATCGGCACCGTGAACAGAAAGAATTTCAGCCATAACACCAAGCGCACCGCTTCCGGAAAGAGGGCGCATGAAAGCCATTGGTAAAGCTTCAGCAGGCATTCCGATTAAATCTGTTGCAGGAGATACTAAAGCAATCAAATACTGCATTGCACCGCCGGCTCTAAATATTCCTATTGCAACAAGCATTGCAACTAAATACGGAATGATTCTTACAGCAATTTGAAAACCTTCTTTAGCTCCTTCTACAAATGATTCGTATATCTTAACTTTTTTAATAACACCATAACTGACAAATAATAGTATTATAAATGGGATTGCAAGCGTTGAAAATATTTGAATAATGGATTTAAATGAATCAGCATCAATACCGCTAAATAATGCAGCAAACATTCCGCTGAGTATAAATATTAATCCAACAATAAATATTACTGTAAATACAGCAATCGATTTAATTTTCGTTTGAAGCCATTCTCTAAATCTTAAATTGCGTAGTGAAAATGTTGCAAATATTTTAGCCGATAAAATTCCAACCGTAGTTGCGCAGAACGCACCGAAGAATGAAGTGCCTATTATTATAGTCGGATCACTACTTCCGGCAGCGGCTCTAACAGCAATTGCAGTTGCCGGAATTAAAGTAAGCCCCGCAGTATTAACAGCAAGAAACATACACATTGCATTAGTTGCAGTTCCTTTTTCAGTGTTTAATTCATCTAACTGCTCCATTGCTTTCAAACCGAATGGAGTAGCGGCATTTCCCAAGCCAAGCATGTTTGCTGATAGATTCATAATAATTGAACCGATTGCCGGATGATCATGCGGAACGGAAGGAAATAAAAATTTTGTTATTGGTCTTACACCTTTTGCAATCATTCGTATCAATCCTGCTTCTTCGGCGATTTTCATTATACCAAGCCACAATGCCATTATTCCGATCAGTCCTAATGCAATGTTTACTGCTGTAGTTGCATAATCTAATGTTGCACCGGTTACTTCTTTCATCTTTGTAAAGCTGATATCTTCAAAAATAATTTCAGCATTTCTTGGAAATTGTGCATCTTGTGAAATCAATGTCAGTGTTCCAACTAAATCGTCTTCAGCACCCGAACCCTTTGCCATTTGTTTCCAGATATTCGGAGAATTTTCATCAATTTTAATAAAGAGAGAGTAATTGTTCTTCTTTAGGTTGTAAGAAATCTGAGCTTGGTGAACAACAGTATCATCAACTTCAGTTTTGTAAAATAAATTAAATACTTCAGGATGAATTTTTAATAATACTTTTTGTTTTTCGGAATTTTGATTGATTGGTTCTTCTGAAATAATAATTACGTTTAACGATTCACCATTACGAAATTTATTTGATGACTCATCAATTATGTCCGTTGTAAGAGCAGTGGCAATTCCTAAAAAGAGTAAAGCCATCCAAATGTAATTGAGCATAAGTTCTCTGTTTTAGTAAGGCACAAACGATAAGTGAAATTAAAAATCTTTTTTCAAAAAACATAGTGTTTATAATGGATACTGTAATTTGTATTTTCCAAATAAAAATTTATGAAGATAAGTCTGTTTCAATATTCACCCGAATGGGAAAACGTCGAAGAGAATATTTCGATAATCGAATCGATTCTAACGAGAAATGTTTCCGATGAAGATATAATAATTTTTCCCGAAATGACTCTAACCGGTTTTACGATGGAGTCAAAAAAATTTGCGGAAGAATTAGACGGAACCGGTACAAAATATTTTATTTCTTTATCACAGCGATTAAAAAAACATATCTTTGCCGGAATAATCGAACTCGATGACGACAGAATTTATAACTCGCTCGTCCACTTTGATAATTTCGGTCTAATCCGTGCTCGGTATAGAAAAATCCACCCTTTTAGTTATGCAAAGGAAGACCAATTCTATGATGCCGCAAAAGAAATTGTCACCACAAAAATTGACCAAATAAAAATCGGTTTAACAATTTGTTATGATTTGCGTTTCCCCGAACTATATAGACTGTATGGTAAAGAAAGAAATGAAATAATAATCAACATTGCTAACTGGTCAATTAAACGAATAGAACACTGGAAACATCTTTTGAAATCGCGTGCGATTGAAAATCAATGTTATATGATTGGAGTAAACCGTATTGGCTCAGATCCGTTTAATGATTACAGCGGCAGCAGCGCAATTTATGACCCGATGGGTGAAGAGGTTTTAGTGTGTCCGAATGAAGAAGGTTTATTTACAACTGAAATTGATTTAAGTAAAGTTGAAGAAGTTAGGAGAAAGCTTCCGTTTTTGGATGATATTAAACTAATCTAAAATGGGAAATCCGGGATACTAAATCCGAAGCACTAATTTCGAAACTCGAAATCCTAAACAATATTTAAATCTGAAATTAGAATGATCAAAACAATCACCAACTGTTTAGAATTTTGTATTAATTATTTTTTGATTTGTTTAGCATTTCATCCGTTGATAACGAATTAGGGTTTAGGATTTATTTCCCATTATATTTAGTTATCAGTCTTATTCCATTCTTAAAAGTCATGTAGTACCAAATCCATTCAGTCATCACACGGTAACGTTTTCTGAAGTTAACAAGAAAAGCTATGTGAACTAATGCCCAAATTAACCACGCAATAAATCCGGATACTTTTAGATTTCCAATTTGTAACACTGCTTTTGCTCTACCAATTGTTGCAAGATTTCCTTTATCGAAATACTTAAAAGGTTTTCTTTGTTCTTTTGGAATTGATTTCTTCAAGACATTAGCTACATACCTTCCCTGCTGCATAGCAACAGGAGCTACTCCCGGAAGTGGTTCTCCATTTTCAATGAATAATGCTGCATCACCTATAACAAATACAGTTGGGTCATCCGGTAATGAACAATCTTGCTCAACAATTACTCTACCGTTACGATCCGTTTCGGTTTTTAATGTATTGATTAGTGGAGATACGTTATTCCCGGCAGCCCAAATTATATTTGATGCTTCTATTAATTCATCTCCTACAACTACTCCATTTTCATTTACATCATTTACCATAGAATTAGTTCGTACTTCTACACCAAGTTTTTCTAAATTTTCTTTTGCTTTAATACTCAGATCTTCATCAAAGGATTGAAGAATTCTATTCATTCCTTCAATGAGAATTATTTTTGTATCTGCTGTGTTTATATTTCTAAAATCTTTCAGCAAAGTTTCTCTTGAAATTTCTGCAATTGAGCCGGCGACTTCAACACCGGTCGGTCCGCCCCCGATTATTACAAATGTCATCTCTCTCTTTTTTTCTGATTCACTTTTGGCTATCTCAGCTTTTTCAAATGCTAAGAGCATTTTTTCTCGAATTTTTATAGCATCCGAAATTGTTTTTAGTCCCGGAGCAAATTTCTCCCACTCATCATTCCCGAAATATGAATGTCTATTACCTATTGCCACAACAAGAAAATCATATTCATAAATTGTATCGGATACATAAACTTTTTTCTCGATACGATTAATATTAGTTACTTCACCTAGAATAACTTCAACATTATTTTGGTTTGAAAATTCGGAGCGAATCGGGACTGCTATATCACCCGGTGAAAGTGCCGCAGCCGCAACTTGATATAATAGTGGCTGGAACAAGTGATGATTTGTTTTATCAATTAATTTTATCTCGTAACTCGAGTTTTTTAACTTTTTGGCTAAAGTTAATCCACCAAAACCACCACCGATTATTACAGCTTTTTTCTTTTCCATAACGAAACCAATTTATTATTACTAAACAAAGATATCTTATCTTAAATTCAATTTCATAGAGAAATTAGAAATTGCTGCATTGTTAAATGGCTAAATGGCTAAATGGTTGTGTTTATGTTTTTGAAAAGTATTTTGAAGACAATTATTCGCAAAACTATAAAGGAGTTGATATTTTTTTATAAATTAAATAACGCCCAAGAACAATGAGGCAATTGGACAATTAAACAATTAATCCACACTTAAATCCCAAACAATTTTTTAATCTCTTCGTTATCAATTTCTTTTTGAATTTCATTTTCACTTTTGGAATCGCTTTTATCAGAAAGTTTTTTAAGAAACTCTTCCGATTTAATTACAGCACAACTGCATTTCTTTGCAAACTCGCTTAGAGGGAAATCTGATGTTACAACTACAAGTTTTTTCGGATTTTTAGAATACTCAATTTGCTGACGAATTTTTTCATCAGCTGTTTTATTATCCGAGTAAACAATCTTCAATTTTGCTGTTCTAATTTTATCTTTTTCAAAACCATCAAAATGAAGAGTTACATTGACTTTTTTATTCGTAAAAAATCGGTCTAAAATAAACGCTAATTTTTCACGCGATTGCTGAGGGTCGGATTTTTGCAATGATTTTAAACTGCTCTGCTTACCTATTAAGTTATTTCCGTCAATGATATAATGAAGCATTTATCTCCCGGAGAAAATATCCCGGCTCTTTGTTACTTTAATATCTCTGAGTTCAGGAGCTTTCATTCTAATTTCAAATCTAAAACCGCGCCATGTACCAAGCGGGTTCCATGTAAAATTCATCTCCCAACAATCGAGATCACGGAATATCGTTACTTGAGGTGCGGTAATTTCATTTGCCTGGAAATCATAATTTCCTCTGAATGTAAGTTTCCAAGCTTGAGTTAAGCTTACACTTAAACTCGCACCGATTGTTGAACGAATTGTTGATTCATCCGGAGTAGGTTTGTTAAGACTAAAATTATAATTAAGATTTAGATTCCACGGAATGGAAAAATCCGAAGGTACTTCATCATACAAACCGATATAATCAGTTTTATTAAATGCGGCAAAATCACTTTCTTCTTCTATTCCGAAACCGCTTCTTCTTGTTTCGCCGGAAATTTTATCGCCGCTTAAATTTGTAGAAATAGAGAAATTAAGATTTGTCATTCTGAACAAACCTTTTCCTTTATCAACTAAAAATTCATTGACCTTTGTGCCTTCTCGAAAATCATAAAATGTATATGAAGACGATCCACTGAAAGAAAGTAAATCTCCAACTTGTGTTCTATAACTCAATCTAAGATCGGAGAGTTTTAAACTATCCGCTGCAACATTATAACCAAGACTTGCATTCAAATTAAGCAGTTGAATTTTTTGCTGCTTAGAGGTTGTATCTGTAGGGTCTTTCATTGTTTTTATTTCGAAAATATTACCAACCGATAAATTGATTTGCTGCTGTTCACCACTGCTGACTCCACTAAAAACTTCACGTTGATATTGATCATATCTAACTAAGTTTCCGTTCCTATCGATATATTCACTGTAATAACCGAATTTATCTTCACTGAAATCCGGTCGATAATTATAACTTATTGTTGGTGTAATTGTATGCCGAAGTGCCTCAATTCCAAGTCCGTTAATGTTAAACATGCCGTAAATTTTTGTTTGTGCTGAAAGCGAGAAATCAAAAGTTCGCACAAAATTAATTTCTTTTATATCGCGTTCTTCATCACTATAAGTTGTATCAGTTACTACTCCGGTTGTATCAGTAATGAATTCGGGGGCACGAAATTTTTCTATTTTCTTGTTGTACCATTTTTCAGTGTAGTTTATTGATGGTGTTAAATTAAAGTATCCGACTTTCGGTGAAGCTTTAACAGATGCTTTATGCTGAATACCGCCTCTTATATTCAAATTACCGTCCACTTTG
The DNA here is from genome assembly GCA_011049495.1 of Ignavibacteria bacterium. Classification (GTDB taxonomy): domain Bacteria; phylum Bacteroidota; class Ignavibacteria; order Ignavibacteriales; family Melioribacteraceae; genus SURF-28. Next base: position 3,438 of record DSBF01000213.1, on the reverse strand, counting down.
TCACGCTGATTCATTAATTGACCTGAGTAATTAACGCCGATTAATTCATACCAATTTTGATCTCGGGAAGTTGAGTGCTTTGGACGAAAAGGATAAATAACCGGAACATTGTAGTTTATATTCGGCAATATTTCAAAAATATCACCGGATTGAAGATTTTGTCTTCTACTATAGTTAACTGTCATGCTTGTCCCATTATCCCATCTCTTATTCAATGTAGCATTTGAAATAATATCTTTTTGAAGAAGATCATTATAACTAACGCTGTTGTTTGTCAGATAAGTAGAAGATTGAAATTGCAAGTTGACATCTAATCTTGTATTCGGATCAAATTGTTGGTTATGGAATAAAGATAAATTCCAATCTATTTGTTCTGTCCTTGAAGGGTCAGAATCATCACCGGTTTTAATTACCGAATAACTTGCATTAACATTCCCGCTGAAATTGTATCGCTTAGCATATCGAAATCTACTACGAGTTCCCCATCCTCCGCGAGTATAATAATCACCTGTTACAGCTAAATCCATATAATCACTTATTGCTAAGAAGTAACCGAAATTTCTGAAGTACCAACCTCGGTCTCCAATCTGCCCGTAACTTGGTGCAATTATACCTGAGCGTCTTCCGCTTTCTGCCGGGAATACCGCAAAAGGAATCGGTACCGGAACGGGAACACCTCCGATATACATAAATATCCATTGTGCTATAACTTTATCTTTATGAATAACTTTCATTTTTTTTGCAGAGAAATAAGTAACCGGTTCATCACCGCCGCACGTTGTGTATATTCCGTCTTCAATAAAGTAAATATCTTTATCAACTTTTTTTACTCTTTGTCCGCTGTAAGTCTGACCCTCGGTTTCGTTTTTTGCAAGTGAAATAAAACCGCGCTGAGTCTTAAAGTTGTATTTGATACTTGTACCTTGGTAAGTGTCTCCTGCTTCGGTTAATTCGGGAGTCTGAACAAGCTTTTGCCCGGTTGTATCTGAAGTATCAATTATACCGAAGGCTTCTAATTCATTGGTTGGAAAATCGACTAAAATCTTCCCTGATTTAAGATCCGTTTGTTTGTACTTCAGTTCACCACTACCATAGATATTCATTTTTTTATTACGAACATCAAATGTAAGTGAATCGGTAGCGATTGCGGTTACTACATCGTCAACATCTGTCCTTGGAGAAACCTGTTGGAGAGTATCTGCTGAAGCGGAATCTAAAACAGAAAGTGTATCGGAATAGACGAATTGCGTTGTATCCTCTATATTAACTTGTGCAGATAAATTAATATAAACAGCTAATAGAAACAAAAATATTAATAGCTTCAAATTCATCCGCAATATTCTTCTTCATTTTTAAGATCGGTAAAAAACCAAAGCCGAAGCACCTTTGATACCAGCTTCGTTTTTAAGTTTAGCAGGTTTCACAACAATCTTGGGTTGATTGGGTTTCATTACTCTTTCTTTTATCGTTTTCTTAACTGTTTCAAAAAGGATTTTACCAAAACCGGAAACTCCACCGCCGATAATTATATTCGGTATATCTAAAACATTTATAATAGAAGAAAGAGCAACTCCTAATTTAAAAGCGGCATCGGTAATTATCATTTCAGCATAATAATCATTTAAACGATAAGCATCATGAATAAGTTTAGGAGTAAGGGTTTCACCATTTTGCACTAATTCATTCAATTTAGAATTCTTATGCAGCGGTAATTCTTTTTTTACACGTTCTATTAAATAATTATTACCTATGTATGTTTCGATACAACCTCTTGAACCACATTTACATTGGTTACCGTACTCTTCGATTGAAAGATGACCGATTTCACCGGCTGCACCACTTTCACCCCTGTAAATTTTCCCGTTGATAATTATTCCGCCTCCTACACCAGTGCCAAGGGTTACCATTATGAAATTTTCGTACTTTCTTCCCGTACCGAAAATCATCTCGCCGATTGCAGCGGCATTTGCATCATTTTCTACAAATACTTTTTTGTTGAATTCATTTTTGATAATACTTCCCAGCGGGATACTCTCCCATCCTTTAAAGTTAGGGGGATTCTCAACCGTACCTTTTTTCTGAATAACCGAACCGGGTGTTCCAATTCCAATTCCGACAATTTTTTGTTTTGATTTTAGTAATTGTTTAATGCCTTTTATTATTTGACCGATTACCGCATCCGGACCTTCTTCAGCATGAGTTTCAAGTGAGAATTTCTTATTAATTTTGCCGGCAATATTTACCAACCCAAATTTTATGGAAGTACCGCCAAGATCAACACCTATTGCATATACATCAGATTTCATAATAATAATCCTCTAATTGAACTCATGACTTATTTTTATTTCATCGGGATAATCAATATTACCGACAGGTGTCCCCAATACGGGTTTTGCAAATAGAGAAATTCTTGACCGACTTCCATCCTTACCACCGACAGCTAAAATAAAATTTGTTAATTCATCGAAGCTCTTGTCTTTAAAAAACTTAAGCAAATCAACATCAACACGGATAGGAATTATCCTATTTTCGCCTACACCCGGGACTGTAAATGCTTGTTCGATATTACCAACTAATATTTGTTTGTCATCCAACAATACTCTGAACGGAAATGACTCGATAGAAATATCAGTTGCGGGAAAACCACCCGAACCGTCATTTGGATTATCGGCTTCTACATTAATTAAAAAGCTGAAAGGCAATTCACCTTTTACAAATGCACCGGTTAATTTCACATAATCGATTGGACTAAAATCACCTATCTTACTTTTTCCTTCAAGGGCAACATCGGCAACTCTAAAATTATTATAAGAATTCACTTTGAATTTTAGTCTCGCAAAATTCGTAAGCGTTTCATAAACTCCGCAAGATGCAATTAATAAAGTTAGTGCAGCTATTAAAAATATTTTTTTATTTTTCATGAAATTTGCGACTCCTCAATTTTTTTAATTATCTCGGCAGCTACTTTTAATGCTTTAAGTCCGTCTTCACCGCTGACAACCGGTTTTGTTTTATTTATAATAGAATCAACAAATAATTCCAGTTCATACTTAAGCGCATTTACTTGTTTTATTTCCGGTTGATCATATACAACATACTTTTTCTTTTCGCCAACTCCCATTTCGCCAAAAGAAATAAAATGATTTTCATCCATTTCCTTTTGATCTATCAGTCTGTAAACTTCGGCAACACCTGTAATAAAATCTAAAGCAATGTATCCGCTTTGCTGAAACATTCTCATTTTACGCATCTTCTTCTGTGAAATTCGGCTTGCCGTAACATTAGCAACCGCACCATTTTCAAATTCTAATCTTGCATTAGCAATATCAATATTACCGGATACAACGGGAACACCGCTGGCTTTAATTTCTTTGACATCACTTTTTACGAGACTTAAAATTATATCAATGTCATGAATCATTAAATCAAGAACTACTG
>DSBF01000306.1 GCA_011049495.1 Ignavibacteria bacterium | reverse complement strand
GTATATGAATTACCAACCGGAATTTTATTAACCGAATTAATATTTGATGTTGCAGGTGGTGTCCCCGGTAATAAAAAAATTAAAATGGTTATCCCCGGTGGATCATCCATGCCTCCTTTAAGAGGAGATCAACTTGAAGGTATTCGTATGGATGCAGAATCATTAAAAGAAGCCGGTTCTGCAATAGGTACTGCCGGTGTTATGGTAATGGATGAAGATACAGACATTTTAAAAGTATTGGCAAGAATAACAAAATTCTATTATCACGAAAGCTGTGGTCAGTGCACTCCTTGCCGCGAGGGTACAGGATGGATGTTGAAAACATTAAACAGAATGATAGAAGGCAACGCAACTTCCCGCGATTTGGATTTATTGATCGATGTTGCAAATAATATTGAAGGCAATACAATTTGTGCACTTGGCGATGCTGCCGCATGGCCTGTTAAATTTACAATCCAGAGATTCCGAGATGAACTAGAAAAGTATGTTAAACCTGAAGTTGAATTACCTATTTACAACAAGGTACATTCGATGCGAGAAACTACTGTTCCATTGGGCGTGAACAAACGATAAGACAACTAAAAGGTACTTGAACTTATAGGCGATCTGCAAAGGTCGCCTTTTTTGTTTTATGACAAAATTATATTCATTCAGTTAATGAAACCGGCTTATGTGGTCAATAATAAAAATACTAGCTGGTCTAACTGCAGGAAATAGATTATGTTTAATTTACACCGAAGAGTAATTTACAATTATCGGTTGTGATTCTATGATTTTTCCACTTCGTATGGATTGTGCATAATGGTCCAAAAGGTATATTATATCCTGCATTTTATAAATTTTTTTTTTATACTTACATTAAATTTCTTAGATGTAATCTCCAACTAAAACTTATTCAAATATAAAAGAAAAGGAATGAAACTTACCGAAAAAAAACCAACAAGTATTTTTGTTTATAAAAGTGCTTTGATGAAACAGCTTTATTTTGAGATAAAGCGTTGTGCAAGGTTTGCGAACTCGGTGCTATTAGTCGGTGAAAGTGGTGTAGGTAAAGATAAAGTTGCATTTGAAATTCACAGACTAAGTCCACGAAAGAATAAACCATACCTTTGTGTTCCTATCCACTCATTAAGTGATACGCTCATTGAATCTGAACTTTTTGGATATGAAAAAGGAGCATTTTCTGGGGCAGACCATTCAAAAGCCGGTAGGTTTGAAGCTACTGATGGTGGGACAATCTATTTGCCCGAAATCTCTGAACTTTCTGAATCTATTCAACTAAAGCTGTTATATTTTCTTCAGTATCGATCGGTTACTCGGATTGGTCAAAGTCCATATAAACCTGCAAAGGAAATTAATGTGCGATTAGTATTCGCAACAAATGAAAATATTGAGAACCTAGTTGAACAAGGAAAAATTCGGACAGATTTTTATCATAGAATCAATATTGTAAAATTAGAAATTCCTCCGCTCAGAAATCGAATTGAAGATATTGAGCCACTCACAAAGTATTTTGTTGACAAATTTGCGAACCAATTTTTCCAAACAAAAATTAAAATTGATCCTTCGGTTTATAAATTTTTACAAAATCATGATTGGCCGGGGAATGTTCGTGAGCTTGAAAATATTATTGAACGCGTTCTAATAAGCATTGGCGATAGGGTTTTTGAATCAACAGACCAAGCAAATTTGACTGTAGATGATTTTTCAAATATTTTTATTCGGAACGGAAACAATGTTACTAACTCAAATGAAATTTCATTACTTCTCGATAGTAATGAAAAATTATTAGATTATAAAACAGCTCAGCTAAATTTTAAGAAAGAGTACTTCACAACACTACTTCATAAAGCGAAGGGTAATATCAGAATCGCATCAAAAATTTCGAATTTAACACCACAAGGGTTAAGAAAAATTTTAAAACAAAATAACATTAATAATTCCGATAAGTTTTCCGAAGATAATATACAATAGTTTCTACTTTTTTTAAAAAAGAAACATTTGTTTCTCAGTTCATATTCTAAACCTCGATTATTACTCTTTTTTTTGATCCCACCACTAGGCACACTTTTTGATTAATATGTAAGGTTAGTCATTTCTCAACCTTGATTTGGGCATCAAGATATGGTTACGTTCAATAAAAAGTTCGTTAGATGAACCAAGAAAAAAACTATAAGGTATGTTTTCAATGTGGCAATTTTGTGCACGAAAGTGAGAAAGATAATTTTTGTTCGGTATGCGGTGATTCGCTACAGACTGAATGTAAGTTTTGTTCAGTAAAAATTCATAATCCTTTTGCACGTTACTGCCCTAGTTGTGGTAAGCCATATAATGAAAAATTAGTTCGAAAAGCAAAATAAGTTATAATTGGTAATTATCCGGTAAACTTATAACTAACTAATAATCTGTATCAATCATTTAATTAATGGGAGGCAGCATGAATCTTTTTCCGAAAATCCCGAAGTTATTCGGATTGATAACACTGTGTATGTTCATCTTTTCATCTTTTACTCTCAACGCACAGTCTGATGATCGTTATTATTACGATAACGTCATCATGGTTAAATTCGAAGAAACTGCGGTGAATAATGTTTCGTTATCTACAAAAGATAATGTTGCATTGAGCGGAATTGTTACCGTTGATTTACTCAACACACAGTATAATGCCGTTTCAATGGAACGCGTGTTTAGAGATGGGGGAAAATTTAAGGAAAGACGCGAAGCTTTTGGTTTACATCGATGGTATCAAATAAGATTTCAAGGTGATACCGATGTACCGGTCATTATTGCAGCTTATCAAAATGATCAAAATATTGAGATTGCCGAAGCTATTTTAAAGAAAACTTTTGGTGCTGAACAAAATCAACCGGGAATTCAATGGACGCCAAACGATCCTCTATACCCTGATCAGTATAACTGGAATAATACCGGTCAAACCGGTGGTACACCCGGCGCCGATGTAAGTGCACCGCAAGCCTGGAATATTCAAACAGGTGATCCCGGCGTAATTATTTCAGTTCATGATACCGGTATCGATATCAACCACCCCGAACTAAATCCAATTTTATGGGTAAATCCTAATCCAGATCCGTCATTGAATGATTTACACGGCTGGAACTTTGCTAATGGAAATAATAATATCCAAGATGCAAACGGACACGGTTCCCACGTATCTGGTACAATTGCAGCTGTAAATAATAACGGAGTTGGTGTATCGGGACTTGCTGGTGGTAATGGAACAGGCAACGGTGTTCGCATTATGACCTGTAGAGTATTTGGTGATGGTGTAACGGGCGGATTTGCAGAATCTTATGCTTATGCTGCAGATAATGGTGCAGTAATCTCACAGAATAGCTGGGGTTATACAGTTGCAGGAAACTTTGAACAAGCCGTACTGGACGGTATAGATTATTTTATTGCAAATGCTGGCTATGATGAATTTGGCAACCCGGTTGGCCCTATCGAAGGTGGTCTTGTAATTTTTGCTGCTGGAAATAGCGGAACTGATGACCAATGGTACCCTGCTTATTACGAACCTGTTTATGCAGTAGCTGGAACTAACCACTTTGATAGAGTTATCCGTAACGGAGTTGACGGCTCATGGTTTGGTTCCAATTTTGGTACATGGGTTGATATTTCAGCCCCGGGTATGTTTATTATTAGTACAGTTGTTAGCGGTTATGATACCTACAGCGGAACATCGATGGCTTGTCCTCATGTATCTGCTGCAGCCGGTTTAGTTGCTTCAGAATATCCTGGGCTTACAAATGATGAAGTAATGCTAAGAATTCTTGGAACTACAGACCCAATAGATCATTTGAATCCAGGGTTTGAAGGGAAACTTGGTACTGGTCGTCTTAATGCATACGCTGCATTAATAGAAAATGATGGTGAACCTCCACAAGCAATTACTGATCTTGCAATTGTCGCTACTGGTCAAACATCATTTGATATGGTATGGACTGTTCCTGATGTTGTTCCAGGCGGTGCGTCTCCGATGGCACCTCCGGCACTGTATGATATAAGATATTCGACTACTCCAATTAATGATGATGCTGATTTTAATAATGCAAACCAGGTTGCTAACCCTCCAATTCCTCTTGCACCCGGTGAAACGCAGGAATATACTTTAACAGGACTTGTGCCACTTACAACATATTATGTTGCAATAAAATCACAAGACTTATTTGCAAATAAATCTGATATGTCGAATGTTGTATCCGAGACTACCGATGCAGCACCTGTTCTCGGTACAGATCCTGAAGAACTTTATGCTGAAGTTGCAGTAGATAACCAAGAAGTTCAGACCCTTACTTTAGAAAATATTGGAGAGGGTGATTTATTATGGTCAATCCCTGGTTATGAAGCCTTAGCTATCTTAAATAATCCTTCAATCCAAAAAAATACGGCTACCCGGTTAGCTTCAATTGAATTGCCTAAAGAAGAAGTTGATACGCGAGTAGGCGACCCGGTTGTACTTGGTGCCGGTGGTCCTGATGATTTCGGTTATACTTGGATTGACAGTAATGAACCGGGCGGACCGATCTTTAACTGGTACGAAATCTCCGCTATTGGAACAGAGTTGGGTGCTCTCTCCGGTACATGGGATGGAAACACACAAATTAATTTACCTTTTGATTTCAAGTTTTATGATCAAGAATATAATTCTGCCTACGTTAGTGTTAATGGATGGATTTATTTCGGAACAGCTCCGTCAGGTTGGTGGACTAATAATACTATTCCAAATACCGCTGAGCCCAATAATTTCCTTGCAGTTTTTTGGGATGATTTGGATATGCGTACTAACGGTGCGGTATATACTTATCATGATGTAGATAATAACCTATTTATAGTTCAATGGGATGCAGTCCCTAAGAGCTTTGACACCGGTAGTTCATTAACCTTCCAAGCAATATTGACGCCATGGGGTGGTGTTACATATCAATACCTAACCATGACCGGAACGTTAAACTCAGCAACTGTTGGTATTGAAAACAGCGATGGCACAGATGGTTTGCAGGTTGTATTCAACGCTGCATATATTGAAAATAACTTAGCCGTAAAAATTAATACTCCTAAAATTGAATGGCTGGATGTTACACCAACCGCGGGCACATTAGGTACAGGTGAAACCGTTGATCTCTCAGTAACCTATGATGCTACAGGTTTACTAGCAGGTATTCAATACACGGGAGATTTATCAATTGTAAGTAATGATCCATCAAAACCAACTCACCCGGTGCCTGTGGCTATGTTAGTTACCGGTGGAAATCCTTTAATTGCTGTTTCGGATGATGATGTTGATTTTGGTACAATTATTCAAGGTACTTCTACATCATTACCGTTTACAATTTCCAATGTGGGAGCTGGATCGGCTTTGCAAGTAACAGATATAACAATTGATAACCCTGCATTTTCTGTAAGTCAAACAGAATTTACAATTTTGCCTGGTAATGATGCTGATTTGACAATATTCTTTGATGCTGCAGATGTTGGTGTTTATACCGGAACTATGACTATATACAGCAACAGCACGGTAAATCCTGAGTATGATGTAAACTTAACGGGAGAAGGCGGTGAGGCACCAATAGTTTCTACAGATCCGACGGAATTCGATAAAGTAATGCCTGCCGGTACTACTGACACCGAAATGCTTACGATCTCTAATTATGGTGGCAGTGATATGAACTTTGAATTGAATATTGTTTCAACCGGTTCTTCTCTTAATATTGCGATAGAACCAAGTGCCGGCGATTTTCCTTTAGGAAAATATGAACCTTCTACAGGTTTACCACCAGCAAATGGAGAACCAACGGTTACTTCTGAAAATTCAGGTACTCCAATGCCGTTATACGAAGATGTTATCTTCTATGGCGTTAATGCAGTCAACGATTCGTTTGTATGGTTCCAAGGTAATCAACCGCAAGTACTAAATACATTTGGGGCATATCCGGGTGCAGGATTTTCAAATGCCGGGGATTTCCCACTAAATGATGATTCGTTTGTTTATGAAATTGATAACCTTGGTGTATTAAGATCCGTTGATATTGCAACCGGAACGGTCACCCAACTTGGAATCGTAGGAACTGGTTGGACCGCAATGACAACCGATCCAACTGACGGAACTTTTTACCTATCAACAGGTACAGGTTTATATACTTTAGATGTTGATGGACTCTCGACAACATTTATTGGTAGTTATGGAATTGATTTTATGATTGGTTTAGCAGCAGATGGTGATGGCAATTTGTGGGGCTATAGTTTGGCGACCGATATGCTTTATCAAATAAATAAAGCAACCGGAGCTATTACTCAAATTGGTTCTATAGGATTTGATGCAAATTACGGGCAAGGAATGACCTGGGATAGCAACACTGATCAACTTCTTATGGCAGCTTTTAATAATGCAACTTTCCAAGCTGAATTCCGTTTGGTTGATCGCAACACAGGTAATACTCAGTTAATTGGTGTATTGGGAGAAACTACTCCGGGTGGCCTTAACCAATTAGGATGGGTTGCAACTCCAATAGGAGCTATGCCTACATGGCTAACCGCAGATATTATGGATGGAACTATACCTCCTGGTGGTTCAGTAGAAATCGAACTTACATTTGACGCCACTGAATTAATTGGAAATGTTGCTTACTATGCTGATATAAATGTGGAAAGCAATGATCCGATTACACCTACACATACAGTTCCTGTAACATTAACAACTTCAGGTACACCTCAGATTGTTGTTGATCCTACCACCCTGGATTATGGTAATGTTTTTGTCGGAACAAACAAAACATTGTCAGTTCTTGTCAGTAATGAAGGCAATGCCATATTAAATGTAACAGGTGTAAATGTAGATAATTCGGCTTATACTCCAGATCCAAACGCATTTGTATTATTACCCGGGGAAGATAAACTAATAAACATACTATTTGCCCCGGATGCAGTCGATAACTTCGATGCTTCTCTTACCATTATAAACGATGATGCAAATGTTGTTGTTGATTTATTAGGTAATGGAGCACCTTTCCTCACTGTTAATCCGGACGGATTTGATGAAACATTAGAATCAGGTCAAATGGTTAACAGAACTCTGACTATTACAAACGAGTTCGATGATAATTTACCGTTTGCAGTCTATATACAAGGTGTTGATGCATCCATTGAACCAACTTTCTACCCGTCCAACCTATCAAATAAAGAGTTGTTGAAATGGTTCGACATGCATGATCCTTCAAGGATAAATCAAACTCAAAAGAATCCAAGCGAACTTTCTATCTATAGAGACCCTGAAGGTCAGGGTAACAACGGTCCAAGAGTATCAACTTCATTCCCATATCAAAATCTTCTTGGTGAAATGAATGTTGACGGCTATTCAATGGATCTGTGGTACGACGAGTTAGTTAAATTTGATATTGGTACACCTGGTACTGTATCTCTTGAAGCTCAAGGTTTTACATCTTATGCAGGTAATTTTGCGCATGGTAATACGAATTCCATCTTTATGATTAATGATGATAACAATATGCTGGTAAGATATAATATTGAAACCGAAACATTCTCAAATGTTGCTGTTGTTGAGCCTGATGATGCAGCAGAGGTATGGACTGATTTAGAAACAGATTATACTACCGGTGAATTGTATGGAAGTACTGCTGCATTTGGTGCGGATTGGGTTTCAAAATTATATACAGTTAATCGTTTCACAGGCGAAACAGAATTTCTTGCTGAATTTGATGGATATCTATTTATTGCAATAGCAATAGATGATTTAGGAAGAATTTATGCACATGATATTCTCGGTGATCAAATAGTAAAAATAGACAAAGCTACTTGGCAGCTTACAGTTGTTGGTCCAACAGGTATAGATGCAAACTATGCACAAAGCATGACGTTTGACCACACAACAAGACAACTGCTTATGGCTGCTTATAATATACTTGAACCGTTTGGCGCAAGAAATGAACTCAGATTTGTTAACCGTACTACCGGAATGACTTCCTTGATCGGTAAGTTTTATGGTGACGGAGATGGTGAGATGGGATTCCTTGCAACACGTGGAGAAGGATTCTTATCAGTAAATCTTCTTTCAGGCACACTTCCTCCGGGGGTTAATTTAGATTTGACAGTTAAATTTGATGCTACAAATTTATACGCCGGAGAGTACGGTGCATCTATTGTCTTAGTTGGTGAGCAACTTGAAGGAGAGCCTAGTGTTTCGGTTCCGGCACATTTAACAGTTACAGGTGCGCCTGAACTTTGGGTCTCTGATGCTCAGATCGATTTTGAGGAAGTATTTGTTAACGGAACTTCAGCCCCTCAATATCTAACTATCAGAAATGATGGTACCGATATGCTCAATGTACTAGGGGTTGCTTTAGATAATGATGATTATTCATTTGTCGATTATTCATTGGCTGATGATGTTGTTTATACTCTAGAACCGGGCGAACCGAAAGTATTCGAATTTATATTTACCCCAACTTCCGAAGGTACAATCGAAGCTAACTTCACCATTACAACAGATGGTGGAAATGCTAATGTTACTATAGTTGGAGAAGGTATCCCGGCTCCTATTCTCTATTACGATGTAGAAGAGTTTGTACACCAAGCATATCCGGGTCAGCAGCAAGAGCATATATTGACTATGGGTAATATTGGTGGTAATCCTCTTGAATACGAAGTTGCTGTCGGTATTTATGCGGTGCAGGATGCCGATGTTATAGTGGCAGTTGAAGAAAGCTTTGAATCAGCAACATTTCCTCCGGAGGGTTGGACTAGATATATGCAGGGTGGTCAAGGCACTCAATGGGTAAGATCTACTGCGAGAGCCGTAACAGGAGTTGCAAGTGCTTTCCACAATTACAATTGGTCACAATACGTTGATGGTTGGTTAGTTACTCCTCAAATTTCACTTGGTTCTAATGGTATACTGGAATTTTATGACTATACTTCCTTTGTTTCATGGTATGAATACAGTGGTGTATGGATTTCTACAGGAAGTCCAAACCCGGCAGATGGTGATTATATAGAACTTATGGAATTTGATAATGCGTTTTCTGCTTGGACGCAACGTATTGTTGATTTAAGTGCTTATGCAGGCAGCGATGTTTATCTTGCATTTGTATATCAAGGTTTGGACGCCCATGGATGGTACATAGATGACGTACTAGTCTATTACGAATCAGCACCATGGTTAACCATTTCAAGTGAAGGCGGTACTTTGGAACCTGGCGCAGGTGATGAAATGTCATTATTTGTTGATGCAACCGGGTTAACTGCCGGAACATATCAATCAGGTGTGATAATAACATCTAACGATCCGGTTACACCTGTTGCATTTATTCCTTTCACATTAAATGTAGTTGAATCATTAGTCTTCACGGCATTCCCCGAAGAAGGTGATGAAGTAGTTCATCCTAACGAAGTGTTCACAATGCCAATTGGCATTTCAAGTATGGATGATCTGGAAGTAATGTCATTCCAGTTTACCCTAGACTTTGATGATGATTTGTTACAACCGATTGAAATTATTACCGAAGGTACATTAAGTGAAGGCACTTTACTTCAATTTAATCTTAATGAACCCGGTCACGTTTCGGTAGCTGCAACGGAAATTCAGGAAGATGTTGAGTCGGGAGGTACACCTGGATTGTTTGCAATTGAGGGTGAAGGTGTATTACTCTATGTTAAGTTCAAAGCCAAAGAGGCATTAGGCGAAAGTATGTTTACCTTCAGCGAAACTTTAATTAACGAAGGTATACCTGCTGCCACAGGAAACGGCGGAGAATTTGAAGTTGCAATTCTTTACGGTGATGCTAACCTCGATGTCAATGTTACAGCTTTCGACGCAACTATTGTATTGCAAGATGTTGTCGGTCTTATCGAATTAAACGATGTTGCCGTAATTGCAGCAGATGTATCGGGCGATGGTAACGTAACTTCGTTCGATGCTTCACTTATCTTAAGTTATGTTGTAGGTCTAATAGATCACTTCCCGGTTGAAGAAATGTTGGCAATATCAACCGAAAATATAGCTAAAGCTGCCTCGGTTAATGAAGATGGTGAACCAGCAAAATCTGTTAAAAAGGGTAAAGATAAATCAAAATCAACTATCAGTTCGGTCTCTAGCGCATCATTGAGTTTACAAAAAACCGAACGAGGTGATAAAGAAAATCTGATGAAAATTCCTGTATTATTGCAAGAAGCCGATAATGTCTACTCAATTCAAATGAAAATCAATTACGATGATCAATTAATCAATATTGACCGTGTTGATTTTGAATTACCCGAAGGATGGCTCAAGATGTATAATGTTGTTGATTCATATCTTAACATTGCAATGGCAGGAACAACTCCTCTTCCTTCAAGCCAAGTAGCAACTATAATTCTAGAAATGCTTGATCCGGTTGAAGAAGGAAGTATCAGCGGAGAAGCAATTATTAACGAATCAACACCTCAATCTCTTGAAATTGATGTAAAAGCTATACCTTATTCATATGAACTATCACAAAACTATCCTAACCCATTCAACCCGGTAACAACAATCAGATATCAATTACCGGAACCAGGAGTTGTAAGTTTGATAGTTTATAACCAGTTAGGTCAGGTAGTTAAAACATTAGTAAACGAGGAAAAAGATGCCGGTTATCATAGGGCATTTTGGAGCGGAACAAATGATTTCGGACACCAAGTTGCCAGTGGTGTGTATTTGTTCAGAATCCAAGCCGGTTCTTTTGTTGATGTTAAAAAGATGATTTTATTGAAATAATGTTAAATCATTGTTAGATTTCAATAAATAATTGAATAACTGACCCGGTGTTTTTTTTGCATCGGGTCAGATTTTTTGAAATTAATACATTACAATGGAGTTAATTTATGATAGTGCGTAGAATTTTGTTTTTTATAAGTATCGTTTGTGCTCTAGTAATATTGTTGCCAACAAATACAAAGGCGCAACTATCTGTCTCGTTACCTAATGTTTCAGGTTCTATGGGGTCTACTATAAACATCCCAATTACCGTTTCTGAATTTGATGATGTTGGTGGAATTGTAAGTTTCCAATTTGAAGTTCTTAATACACCCGGTATACTCAATTTTACGGGAGTAGAAACAGCCGGAACAATAATGGCAGGAAGGCTCATCATTGATAATCCGAACGCTGTTCAGGGTAAAATTACAGTTGCCTTTTCCGCAGCTACACCTGTTAGTGGTTCAGGTATTCTAATCTATTTGGTCGCTGAACTAGTTGCAATAGGCGAAAGCCCGCTTACATTTAATGATGTAAAGTTTTATGACCCTGATGGGGCGGAAGTACCTTTGAACTTAACAAATGGAAATGTTACTGTAACTGATGTTGCGCCATTATCACCACCAAATTTATCATCACCTCCTAACGGGGCAACAAATGTTTCGCGAACCCCAAATTTAAGCTGGCAGCAAGTAACCGGTGCAACACGGTACAACTTACAAGTTGCGTTAGATGAAGGTTTCACTCAAGTAGTGGTTGATCAAACTAATATTCTAAATACTTTTTTGGGAATTGGTGGTCTTGATTACGAGACAATCTATTTTTGGCGAGTAAACGCGCAAAATGATGAACAAACCAGTGCCTGGTCTGCAACTTGGAATTTTACAACATTAGCTGACCCGGGTGACCCTGGGGATCCCGGTGAGCCGGAAGTTCCACCCCAGGTAGTTCTTGCATATCCTTTTGATGGACAGACATTTCAGCTTGAAGAAAGTGAAAAAATGGTAAATGTTGGTTGGTATGTGGTAGTTGATAAAAATCCGGTTTATCAATTAGATATTGCAACCGATCCTAACTTTACAAATATGGTTTATACAAATAATCAACTTACCGATACTTTTTACGTTTTTACAAATATTGCAAATAATCAAGTTTATTATTGGCGGGTGAGAGCTAGTAATACTAAGGGTTGGGGTGAGTATAGTGATGTTTGGAATTTTTCTACGCTTATTGTAGGTGTGGAAGATGAATCAATTTCCAATTCATTTGAGTTGATGCAAAACTATCCCAATCCGTTCAATCCGTCAACAACAATCAGTTTCAAGTTGCCCGAAAGAAGTAGTATTAAATTGGAGATATATGATTCAATCGGACAATATATAACAACTTTAACCGATGGAATATTTGAGAGCGGGCTGCATGAACTAAATTGGAATGCATATAACTACTCTTCCGGAGTTTACATTTACAGATTAGAAGCACAATCATTAAATAATGCAGAACATTCTGTGCAAATAAAAAGTATGGTGTTGATGAAGTAAATTTCTTTTTATTAATGAGCCGAATCTAAAAAGCCCAATTTGAATATTTTTGATTTCGGTTTTATTGCAAAATCAAAGAATTTCGATAGTAATTTTACCTTTATAGAGCAGGCTCATTAATTCTTCTGGGGTTTATTTAATAATTCCCAAAAGGCTGCACGGTTTTACCGGCAGCTTTTTTTATATTTATTCAACGATGAGCTTTATCATCCCCAACAATAAATTAATTCTCAACTTCACCCGTTTCATTTTTTGATCTAATTTTTAAATAGATCGCTGCTCCAAAGATAAGAAATGCGATCGATGCAAAAATAAAACCATCTCTTCTTCTATAGTATTCATCCATTTCATTATCTGCGCTTATAATAGCTTTTTCCGTCAATTCCATTCCCACTTTCGAAATTTGTTCAACAACAGCCGGATCAAAAGAATGTACCGCAGTTCTAGATTCAATTAGTTTTTGTTTTGCATCTTTCAATATGTATTCTATATCAATATCGTTCATACCCTTTACTTGAACTAAGTTTAACTTGAACTGCGCCGAGTCGTAAACTGCAACAAAGGCATCAAGCTTTTCTCTGATGGAAACAGCAACGTGAATTCCTTCATCATCTTCAGTGTGACAATCTAAACATATACTTTGCTCATCGCCGCCTATCATATAATCACCCGGTTTAGGAATGTTATGGTAGCCATGGCACTGCTCACATGCATGGTATTCGAGCTGAGAAAATTCCTTTGCCATATCCGAGCTTTCAAATAATTTCATATTGTTGAGATGACACGAACCGCAAATGTGAGAAATAGATTTTATCTCGGGAGGCATTGCTCCGTGATTCCCGTGGCAATTATTACACGCCGGTGCGGCAGTATCCTTTTTTTTCAATAATGCAATACCGTGTACACTTTGTGCGAATTCAGTATATTGATTTGTCGCTATATTGTATTGACTCATCAATTTTTCATCGCCGTGACAGTTATTACAAGTAACCGGAATATTTACCGGGAATACGCTTGAACGAGGATTTTTTGCCGGTAAAATTGAATGAGACGTATGACAGCTTGCACAATCGGCAACGTTATTATCGCCTTCTTTAAGTTTTTTGCCGTGAATACTTGTAAAAAATTGTTTCTCCTGGTCGGTTGAAATTTGAGGTCTGAAAGTTCTCATAAATTCAATATTAGAATGGCATTTACCGCAGAATTGTGGAATTGATTTTTTATCCGGAATACCAATGAAATTATTTTTTACGCTCATTGACAATTCCATATCTTCTTCACTTGGATCACCGCCGTGGCATCCTGCACAAGAAAGACCCTTCTGCATGTGAATATCTTCTAAGAGATATTTATCAGGCATCAACTCCATTTCGAGATGACATGTTAAACAGTTGTCCTTCTCCATCCATTCAGCAAGATCATTTGCAAACACATCGCTTGTTATCAAGAATAATGATATAAACGCGGATAGATGCAGTAACACAATTATTTGTTTCATAATATTCCTCTATTCCAGGTAACCGTAAATTGTCATAGAAACAATAAAAGCGACAACGACAATCCCGGTTATAATTAATAATTTTCTTTTTTGGAATTTTTTACTTTTTATCTTGATGAAAGGAATAGACATCCAGAACAAACCAGCAAAAGTAAAAAATAACACTCCGAAAG
>DSBF01000110.1 GCA_011049495.1 Ignavibacteria bacterium | reverse complement strand
GTCTGGAGACTCCAACGGAGTCTTCGACCGAACTCCCGACAGGGTGCGTCGAGGTCTGACGACTGGCGAGTCACTTGTTTTTGACCTTCAACGTTGCTAGCCACCTTAGCAACCTTCGAGGAAAAACTACATAAAGCGCATATCCTTACCTCGAAGGTTTATCCCAAATTTGTTATAGAGTTCTTTAAAAACTAGTATTACAAAATTTTCCCACCTAAAAATCCTCTGATCCACCCCCCTAAGTTGTTGTATTTCAAATATTTATTAGGATTTTTATTTGCTAAAAAAAAGGATAATGCTTAAATTTGTTTTCTATGTCAGAAAATGTTGTAATTGCGATCGACGGTCCCGCCGGAGCGGGTAAAAGCACTGTTGCCAAAGGTTTGGCGCAGTTGCTTAATTATGTTTATGTCGATACCGGGGCTATGTACAGAGCAATTACATTTATTGTTCTTAGAAATAATGCTGAAGATAAAATTGATGAGATTATTAAAATTGCTAACAAATCCGATATCAAACTAAAATTTGAAAACGGTGTAACAAGAGTATTTGTAAATGGAGAGGAAGTAACGGAAAATATTCGAACACCTGAAGTTAATGGAAAAGTTAGTGATGTTAGTAAAATCCCGGAAGTTCGCGAGCAAATGGTTAAGATTCAGAGAAAGCTTGGTGAAAATACTAATATTATTGCCGAAGGACGCGATACAACCACAGTAGTTTTTCCCGATGCGACAATAAAAGTTTATTTAACAGCTTCTCTTGATGAAAGAGTTAAACGCCGTCATAAAGAATTGGTAGAAAAAGGAATGAATTTATCTTTTGAAGAAGTAAAAGAAAATATTATTCAAAGAGATAGAATTGACAGCAGCAGGGAAGCAAGCCCGTTAAAAAAAGCTGACGATGCTGTTGAAGTTGATTCTACTAATATGACTATTCCGGATGAGATTTATAAAATTTTAGAAATGATTGAAGAAGCTACAGGTAGAAAATTAAAACAAAGTTTATAAGTCATCACAAACAACAAATGTAAAACTAAACTAGAATGCTTTCACTCCTTTTGATGACTGGGAATTTGAGAGCATAGTATTTATTTGGAGGACCGATGTCCGAGCAGCAAAAAGAACAAGAAGTACAAGCATCAGTCAAAGAACCACTTGATGATGCAAAAATATTTAATGAAGACGAATATTCGGAAGAAGAATTACAAGTTCTTACAAAATTATATTCTGAATCATTTTACGACATCAGAGAAGGCGAAATCATAACCGGAAAAATTGTCGGTGTATTAGGCGATAACGTAGTAATTGATGTTGGATTCAAATCCGACGGCACTATTTCTAAAACTGAATTTAACGCAACCGAAGAAATAAAAATCGGGAATAAAGTTGATATTGTTATTGAAAGCGTTGAAGACGAAGATGGAAATTTGGTATTAAGTAAGAAGAGAGCTGACTTTCTTAAAGTATGGGATAGAATTCTTAAAGCTCATGAAAATGATGAAATCATTCCCGGTAAAATACTTAAGAGAATTAAAGGCGGTATGGTTGTTGACTTAAACGGTATTGAAGCATTTTTACCAGGTTCACAAATTGATATCCGTCCGGTTAGAGACTTCGATGCATTCGTTGGTCAAACAATGGATTTCAAAATTGTTAAAGTTAACATCCCAACCGAAAATATTGTTGTTTCTCATAAAGTACTCATTGAAGAAACTATCGCAGATCAAAGAAAAGAAATTCTCGACGGCTTAGAAAAAGGTCAAATACTTGAAGGCATAGTCAAAGCAATAACTGATTTCGGTGTGTTCATTGATCTTGGCGGTGTTGACGGTCTCGTTCACATTACCGACTTAAGCTGGGGAAGAATTAATCACCCAAGTGAAGTTGTTAAACTTGATGAAAAAATTAAAGTTGTTGTTACAGATTTCGATAAAGAAAAGAAACGTATTTCACTCAGCTTAAAACAATTACAACCGCATCCTTGGGAAAAAATTGAAGAGAAATTCAAGGTTGGCGATAAAGTTTCCGGCAGAGTTGTTTCTTTAACAGATTACGGTGCATTCATAGAAATTGAAAAAGGAATTGAAGGATTAATTCATATTTCAGAAATGAGCTGGACTCAGCATATTAGTCATCCTTCTCAATTTGTTTCAATGGGACAAGTTGTTGAAGCAGTTATCTTAAGTTTAGATAAAGGCGAAAAGAAAATTTCGCTTGGTATGAAACAACTTACTCCCGATCCATGGCAGGAACTGCTTAAAAAATATCCGGTTGGTTCAAAACATACAGGTATTGCAAGAAACCTTACAAACTTCGGTGTGTTTGTTGAACTTGAACCTGGTATTGACGGATTAGTTCATATTTCTGATTTGTCGTGGACAAAGAAAATTCGTCATCCCGGCGAAGTAGTTAAAAAAGGTGAAGAAATTGAAGTTGTTGTTTTAAGCGTCGATACGGAACAGAGAAAAATATCTTTGGGTCATAAACAAGTTAATGATAACCCTTGGGATAAATTCGAAAAAGAATATGCTACAGGTAAGAGAACCGAAGGTAAGATTGTTCGTATAATCGAGAAAGGATTGATTGCTGAACTTCCGTTGGGTGTTGATGGATTTATTCCCGCTACTCAATTATCACCTTCAAAGATTAAAAATCTTTCATACTGTTTCCCAATAGATACAAAACTTGAACTTATCGTTCTTGAGTTTGATAAAGAAAACAAGAAAATTGTTTTAAGTGCTGTTGCGCCGTTAAAAGAAAAATCCGATGAAGAAATTGCCAAATATATTGAGCAGTTTAAGTTGGATAAAGTTACCGTTGACGATATCAAACAAGCGGATACCGGTAAGTTTGATCCTTCTGATTTTGATCTTTACGAAGAAAAACAAGAACCACCGGTTCCTGCAGCTCCCGCTGAAGTAAAGAAAGAAGAAAAAACGGTGGAAGTAAAAGATGAAACTCCTGCCGAAGAAAAAGAAGAGGAACCAAAGGAAGAAAAATCTGAAGAGAAAACAGAAGAAAAAACAGAAGAAAATAATAAGTAATAATTGGTAGACTTTTTAAGGCTGTAATTAGTTAATTTTGTTAATAACTTAACTGCAGCCCTTTTTTTATAAAGGAAAGAAGTGCCAAATAAAGTAGCATTCCATACATTAGGTTGTAAACTTAACTTCTCGGAAACATCCGCTATAGGTCAGGATTTTCTTAACAAAGGATTTGAAATTGTAGATTTCAATTCCGCTGCAGATGTTTACGTGATTAATACTTGTACAGTTACTGAAAATGCCGACAGAGAATGTAGGCAAATTGTTAGGCGTGCCCTGCGAAATAATCCTGATGCATTTGTGGCTGTTACCGGATGTTATGCTCAACTGAGACCCGAAGAAATTACAAAGATTTCCGGAGTTGATGTTGTACTTGGTAGCAATGAAAAATTCAACATCTTTGATTATACCGGTGATTTTTCCAAGAACAATCTCTCATGTATTTATGTCTCTGATACAAACGAATTAAATGATTTTCATTCATCACTTTCTCTTGATGGGAATGAAAGAACTCGTGCATTTTTCAAAATTCAAGACGGATGTGATTATAAATGCTCATTTTGTACAATACCTCTTGCACGCGGTAAAAGCCGGAGCATGAATCCCGGTGAAGTAATAAATGAATTTAAAACTTTGCTGAACGCCGGTTATAAAGAAATTATTCTAACCGGTGTGAATGTCGGCGATTACGGTATTAATTATGGAATGAATTTATATGATCTGCTGCAAAAGATGTTATCTGTTGATGGTGAGTATAGAATCAGGATTAGTTCAATTGAACCAAATTTGCTGAACGACGATATTCTTAATTTGACTTATGAAAATGAAAAATTAGTGAATCATTTTCATATTCCTTTGCAAAGCGGCAGTCCCGAAATTTTAAAACTTATGCAGCGGCGCTACAAAGTTGAAGAGTATCAAAAATTGATCTACAAAGCGACTGAAATAATTCCTAATTTAGGCATCGGTGTTGACGTTATTGTCGGCTTTCCCGGCGAGACAGATGAACTTTTTAGAGAAACTTATGATTTTCTAAAAGATCTTCCGATTTCTTATTTACATGTTTTTACATATTCCGAAAGACCGGATACTAAAGCTGTTTCATTAGATGGTAATGTTGATATATCAATTCGGAAAAAAAGAAATAAAATGCTGCGTATCTTAAGTGATAAAAAGAGAATCGAATTTAATAGAAAAATGATCGGAGTTGAGCAAACAGTTCTATTTGAAGAACAAAATGAAAACGGAATGATGAAAGGATTTACCGAGTCATATTTAAGAATTCAACATCCATACAACAATGAATTGATTAACAAATTCACCAAAGTAAAAATTAAGGAGGCAAATGGTAATATTTGTACTGTTGATTTAATTGAAAACAACATTCAAACATTAGCCGGATAACATTATGAAAAAATTCTTGTTAATCAGTTTCATTCCAGTTTTATTTTTTGCACAAACTCATAACAAATCAATAACCGAGTTAAGGCAGCAAATCGACATTGAGATTGAAAGCACTTATTCAATGCAGTTAAAACCAAATCCCGATAAAAAGAAACCCGGTTTAGCTATTATTTATTCTCTTATTCTTCCGGGAATGGGCGAGTTATATGCTAATGCTTATGATTCCGGGTTATATTTTACAATTGCTGATGGTGTGTTTTGGGGTGCGGTTGCGGGATTTAATATTTATGGTGCATGGAAAGAAGATAATTATCGTTCATTCGCTGAATCTCGAGGTAGTGTTTTTTTAGATGGAAAAGATGAAAAATATTTTGCTGATATTGGTAATTATGTCGATATCTATCAATACAATCGAACTCAAGAATTAAACAGAAACTTCAATGCGATTTATGATGAAACTACTCATTACTGGCAATGGGAAAGTAATAATCAGAGAAGTGAATATAGGCAAATGTGGACCTCATCGGAAAATGCTTATAATAATGTTAGGTTTGCCGTTGGTGCGTTAATACTTAATAGACTTGCAAGTGCTGTTAATGCCGTACGTTTAGTTTCTGCTTATAATCAAAGAATTGAAGATAATTCATGGAATGTTTCTGTTGGAATGACGACAAATCCGAATTTACCTCCTTCGCTAAATTTAAACTTCGTAACTAAATTTTAATTTCTTTAATAAACCATCAAGGTCACTTGTTTTTGACCTTGATGGTTGCTAGCTACCGTAATTAGAAATCTATACCTAGCAACCTTCAATGTTTACCATTTCTTAATCTTGGCGATAACATTGAAGGTTTTGCGGGCTGCTTTACATTTTCTTAATTTTACTTCATGAACAATTACAAACTTACCATCCAATATGACGGTACAAATTATTCCGGTTGGCAAATTCAAGAAAATGCCGTTACAATCCAGCAGAAAATTAGAGATGGAATTAATCTTATTTTAAAGGATCAAGTTAATTTAATTGGATCGGGAAGAACAGATACAGGTGTTCATGCGTTAGGTCAAGTTGCAAATTTTCAAACGGAACATGAAATTGATTTATATAAATTTACTTATTCACTCAATTCAATTTTATCGGAAGATATTTCGATAACAAATTCTGAAAAAGTCGAATTAGATTTTCATTCAAGATTTTCTGCAAGGACAAGAAGTTATTTATATTTGCTCGCTCATAAAAAATCTCCATTTTATAAAAATTATTCTATGGAATATCCCGATTTATCTTCGCAACAAATTTTACACCTGAATAAACTATCAGAAGTGTTGTTAGGTGAAAATGACTTCACTTCTTTTTCACGAAAAAACGAAGAGGTGAATAACAAGATTTGCAATGTTAAAAACATTCATTGGAGAAAGACTGGCACCTTTACATTATTTTATATTGAAGCTGATAGATTTCTACACGGTATGGTTAGGACTATTGTTGGTACTTTATTATATGCTCAGAAGAATAATTTTGATGAAAGTTATCTTAAAGAAATTCTTGAAAATAAGGATAGAGAATCAGCCGGGCAGGCGGTTCTTGCAAAAGGATTATTTTTATATAAAGTGAGGTATTAATGAAAATCGATTTATCGGGAAAAACGGTATTGATAACAGGCGGTTCGCGAGGTATTGGTGCCGCTTGTGTTAAATTGTTTGCGGAAGCTGAAGCAAATGTTGCTTTCACATACATAAAAGCAAAAGATAGAGCGGATGAATTGTGCCGCTTTAACCAGGGGAAAATTAAAGCATACAAAGTTGATATGGAATCCGAATCGGAAATAAATTATTCGGTTAAAACAGTCGTAAAAGATTTCGGAAGTGTCGATATACTTGTTCATAATGCAGGTATTTGGAATGACGGTACTTTAGAAACAATGACATTGGAACATTGGCAGAAATTAATGAGAGTAAATCTTGATTCAATGTTCTTATTTACAAAAGCAGTTGTTCCTTATATGAAAGAAAAAAAGTGGGGAAGAATTATTCACGTATCATCAACTGCCGGTCAAAGAGGAGAATCTTTTCATTCGCATTATGCAGCTTCTAAAGGCGGGATGATTTCATTTACAAAATCAATGGCATGGGAACTCGGACCATTCGGAATTACTACTAATTCTGTCGCCCCCGGCTGGGTTGATACCGAAATGAATGATGAAGTTTTTGCTGATAAAGGATTCAAAGAAAAAGTTAGAAATGATATTCCTGTTGGAAGAATTGCAACTGCCGAAGATATTGCTTATCCGATTTTATTCTTATCAACTGATTATGCAAGACATATCTGCGGAGAAATATTGAATGTAAACGGCGGAAGTGTATTGGCGGGATAGAATGACTTCAACTAAAAAGAAATATATTTTTGAAAAATCTGTTTCTGTATCTTGTGATATTGAAGACATTTTTAATTTTCATTTAGATACTAATAATCTGCCGAAGATTTCCCCGTCATTTCCGAAAGCTTCTCTTATTAAGATAAGCGATATTCCATTACAAAAAGGTTCGGAAGTAACTGTCGGTTTAGATTTCTTTTTTTTCAAGAAAGAATGGGATATTTTAATAAAGGAATTACTACCGAATAAACTCATCGGTGATTTGCAGTTAAAAGGTGTTTTTGAATATTGGTACCATTCTCATATATTTGAAAACAAAGGAGAACAAGTTACAATGACCGATAAAGTTGAATTCATTCCGCCTTTGGGTAAATTCGGTAAGTTGTTGATTCCTTTTATTCGACTTCAATTGTTATTAATGTTTAATTTCCGTCACAAAAAAACAAAATTATTTTTCGAAAGTTGACATGGAATTTTTATCACAACTTCATCCGTTTGTTGTACATTTTCCTATTGCTGCATTTATGTTATATGCTGTTTTTGAAGTAACCGGTATATTAGCTGATAATGACTTTATTCTTAAAATGGCGTTTGTTCTTTTATTTATCGGAGTTATTTCATCAGTAGGTGCAGTGTTAACAGGAAATCAAGCAGCAGAAATTGCTGTTATGCAAAATGTCGAATGGGATTCGCTTATTGAAAAACATGAAGATTATGCTACAATTACCTTGTGGTATTTTTTCGCTATTTTAGTGTTTAGAACATATCTAGTATTAAAGAAAAAGTTTTCCGGTGTTCTTAAATATATTTTTATTCCATTAGTTCTTATAGGAAGTTTTCTTATTTATGAAACCGGTGATCATGGCGGTAAATTAGTATATGATTATGGAATAGGAACAAAAGTTAAACAAAATGAAATGAGTAACGAATCTCATTCAAATTCCGAAATAGAATGATTAAAAAAATATTTATTGGGTTGGTTTTAGTAGTTATGACAATTTCCGCACAGACTTTAGAGTTTGGTCAAGTTAAAGGATTATTTATGTCGGTTGGTGTCGGTCCGCGTATTCCGCTTGGTGAATTTGCCGGGTCTCATAATGTCGGTGTTGGTTTCAATGCTGCGTTATCTTATACAGATAATAAACTTCTCCCGTTATTTTTTTACAGCGATATTGGTTATCAACATATGCCGGGAAGCCAAGATTATTATAAAGAATCCGATCATGCGTCCATATCTTCTAACATGATAATTATGAATTTTGGAGGACGATACTATTACTCTCCTTTAGTTGAAAATATTGTTTTATTAATGCCGATTGTTGAAGCCGGATTATCAGTATCTTACGCAGAAACTTCTCATATCTTTAGCAAGGATTCCGGTAAAGGTAATTTTTTGGAAGACGCCTTTAATGTTGGCTTTCATGTGGGTGCCGGTTTTTCAATGTTTCTTATGGATGTAGTTGCTCATTATCATTATTTCAGAAGTAAACAGTATATCTCTTTTGATTTACGTGTTAGAATTCCAATCTTTGTTTCATTTTAGCGAGGTAAAAATGGTTTATAAAAATTTGCAGATTGAAATTAAAGGAACCATCGTACTTGTTACAATCAATAGACCGGAAAAATTAAATGCACTAAATCATGAAACGCTCATAGAACTTAACGATGCATTTAATCAATTCAGAAATGATGAAAAAGTTGATTGTGTTATTATTACAGGTGCAGGCGAAAAAGCTTTTGTTGCCGGGGCAGATATCAAAGAGCTTAACCAGTTAGTTGGAGTTACAGGACATGAGTTTGCAAAATTTGGTCAAAGTGTTTTCAGCAACATTGAAAATTTGGGTAAACCGGTTATAGCCGCTATTAATGGTTTTGCTCTCGGTGGCGGGTGCGAATTAGCTTTAGCATGTCATATTAGATTAGCTTCAGACAAAGCAAAATTCGGACAACCGGAAGTTAATCTTGGCGTGATTCCCGGTTACGGCGGTACACAAAGATTGACCAATTTAATAGGTTCGGGAAAAGCGATGGAATATATTTTAACAGGAGATATGATTGATGCAAACGAAGCTTTCAGAATCGGTTTGGTTAATCATGTTTATAATGCCGATGAACTTATTCCAAAAGCATTTGAACTTGCCGAAAAAATTTGCAGTAAAGGTCAGTTGGCTATAAGACTTTCAGTTCAAGCGGTTAAAGCGGCGGAGAAAATGAATATTCAGCAAGGACTTGAACATGAAGCCGCGTTGTTCGGTAATGCCTGCAGTACAGAGGATTTCAAAGAGGGGACACAGGCGTTTTTGGAAAAGCGTAAACCAGATTTTAAGAAGAATTAATTTTCTGCAGCAAACCAACACATCTCCGTGAGATTATATCTCGCGGAGATATTTTATCCCGTTATGAAAAAAAAAATTATATATATTCTTGTTGTGCTCTCTGTACTGCTTCTTTTAACAAATCTTATCATGAATTTATCTACTCAGAAAAAAACTATTGATGAAGGTAAGCCAGAAGCAAATACCAATTTGATAGATAGTCTTTTTTTACAAACTATTGCAATGTTTAATTTAGATGAATCATGGATTAAAAAAGTACCGATTTCAAGTAGAGCATATGATTCGCTGAATTATGTTTATAGAATAACTTTACCGGGAGATCTGCGTCCGGCAGTTGTACTCTTTCAGATAAATAAAACTTACACAAATCTTCCGGTTGAATTAATATCTGATGAGAAAATTGTTAACTCAAATACAACTCTGAATATTTTTTCGAATGACATACTGAAGCTTCAAGCATCATTTCAAGTGAAGAGTGAATTAATAAGAGAGCATGCAAGTTTTTCATTCATTATTAATAATTTCTCAAAACTTAATGAAGAAAAAATTGAAAAAATTTTTCGTTCAACACTACCATTAAATATTTTACTTAAGCCGTCAGCACAAAGTGACTCTCTTATAAGAAAGATTTCTTCAAATAAAAAAACTTATTCGATTTTGATTGATGATGAAATAGATGGAGATAGTTATTTGCTGAAACCTGAATTAAGTAAAAAAAGATTACGCGAATCCATAAGATATATTTCATGGAATTTCCCAGACGCTCAACTTTATATTATTAATGATAAATCCAAAATTTTTAATTCCGCTGTTTATAACTTTGTTAGAGATGAATTCAACACAAGAAATATAGAATTATTACCACTAACTAATTTTATAAACATTTCATCGGATTATGACGAAGCGGTTTCGTTATTAAAATTTTATCTTGAAAGCGGGATTGGCAAACAAGGCAAGTTTGTTATCATTCCGGGTGATACTTTTTCACGATTGGAAAGTATTTTTCTTGTGAATAAACTGCGCGGAACAAAATTTTATTCACCTTCCGAAATGATGAGAATTAACTCGGAAATGAAAGTTGCTAATTAGAAATATTTCCCCAAATATCTAATTCGATAAGTTCTAAGTCGTCAATACTTTTCAAACTTTCATAAACACTTGCTTTATCAGCTACTACAAAGAAGGTCAACATTTCGGGTCTGAAATATTCGTTTGCTGCTTCCAAAATTTCCTCTTTGGTTAAATCCCAAATATCCTGAATATAGTGCTCATAATAATCATCAAGCTCGTGAATGGTTTTAGTTGTAATTCTTTGCAGAATTTGAGAATAAGTTTCGAACATCGACGGAAATTGTTTTATTAGATATGATTTGGCAAATGCTATTTCGTCTTGGCGTATATCTTTCCTGATTAAATTAATTTCTTTTCTAATTTCTTTAATTGACGGAACAGTAAACTCGGATTGCACCGAAGTTGAAACAGAAAAATATCCAACGAACTTATCATATTCTAAGGATGAACTTACGCCGTATGTGTAACCTTTATCTTCTCGAAGATTTAAATTAATTCTGCTCGAAAATTGTCCGCCCAATATAACATTTGCAATTTTTGCAGCCATAAAATCGGAAGCGTTTCTATCCTTACTAATATGACCGACAGCAATTTCAGATTGTGCAGCACCTTCTTTGTTGATAAAGAAAATTTTGCTTTTATTTTTGGGGAATTCAATCTTAGATAGCTTTGGTGGTGTTTTTAATTTAATATCTCCCAAATATTTTTCGGAAAGAATAGTTAAGTCTTCAGGTGAGATTGAACCGACGGAAATTAAATTCATATTATCATTCAAGAAGTAACGATTATAAAAATCTTTTACCTTTTGCTGTGTTAATGTTTCAACGGTATGTGAATACCCGAGTATAGGCTTATCGTAAATAGACCCTTTGAAAATATTCTTTTGGAATGCATTTGCAATTATGTATGAAGGCATATCAAATGCTTGAATAATCTTTGTTGTATGCTTCTTTTTCTCCCGCTCAAAACTTTCTTTATCGAACCGTGGTTCTTTCAGAATAAAAGAGAATAATTCAAAAGTCCGTTCGAAATTTTCTGCTATTGAGGTTAAAGAAAGAAATATATGATCCATAGTTGTTGATACATTAATTAAGGATCCGAGTTTGTCTATCTCATCTGCAAGTTGAAGTGCGTTTAACTTTGCGGCTCCTTCATCTAAGACTAATCCGGTTAAATAAGCAAGACCCTCGTTGCCGTAACCGTCAAAGCAACTTCCCGCGGGAATAATCATGTTCATCTTAACAATCGGTAATTTCTTTTTTTCGGTATGATAAATTTCTAAACCGTTATTAAGTTTTAAAACTTGTGTAACAGGTAGCTCAAATTGTTCAGGTATTTTTGATTTGGGCGGTATGTTTCTGTTTAATTTCATTTCTCTTTTGGAATGACTCTTAATTCAACAAATGGATTTGTTAAATACTTTTGTCCGGCAGTTACAACACTCGGCTTGTTTGCCGATTCGTACCTGTTAAGATCAAACAAAAATGAATTTGGTTCTTGCAAATTACAATTGTAGTTGTTTATTTGATCCGCTAATGTTGACTGCTTCTGAAGCGAATAAATATAATTGGATTTAATTCCGTTAATTGCACGGGTTAATTCATCGTCTTTAATTCCCGTTTCGTAAACGAATTCCAATTCATTAAAAACAGCCGTTTTTAATTCATCGAGTGTAACACCGGGTTTTGCAGTAGCAACTATTATAAACATACCGCATAGTTTTGCGGAGTACTGAAATGAATTTATATCCTGTGCAATTTGTTTGTCGAAAACTAAAGATTTATACAAACGAGAATTCTTCGAACCGGTTAAGATTTCGGAAAATAAATCCAGAGACGCATCATCTTGAGCATACATTTTTTCCGATTGCCATCCCAAATAAATCCTTGGAAGCTGAATATTATCTTCAAGAATTACCAACTTGTTCTCGGTTAAATTTTTGTTTTCGGAACTTATATTCGGAACATCATTTCCTTTAGGAATTTCACCGAAATATTTTTCAACTAATTCAAAAGTACTATCATAATTTATATCACCAACGATTACAAGACTTGCATTATTTGGAACATAATATGTTTTGAAAAAATTCTTCACATCTTCCAATTCGAATTTTTCTATGTCCTCCATCAAACCGATAGTAGGCCAACTATAAGGATGATTTTTATCAAATAAACTCGATAGTAAATTTTCCCAAGCTAAGCCATAAGGTTGATTATCATAACGTTGTCTTCGTTCATTCATAACAACGTCTTTTTGATTTTGTAATTTTTCTTCAGTTAATGCAGGTAATAGAAATCCCATTCTATCGGATTCGAGCCAGAGAGCTAATTCAAGATAATTTGAAGGGAGTGTTTCAAAATAATTTGTTCTGTCTAAACTTGTAGAACCGTTTAGTGTGCCGCCTGCTTCTTGAATATACTTAAAATGCATTTCTTTCGGAACATGCAGGCTTCCTTGAAACATCATGTGTTCAAACAGATGAGCAAACCCGGTTTTACCAACGGATTCATTTGCAGAGCCGACTTTATACCACAAGTTAACAGAAACAAGAGGGATAGAATTTTCTTTAACAAGGATTACTTCCAATCCATTAGAGAGAATCTCTTTTTTATATTTTACATGTAAGATGTCGTTCATTTAATCAGCTAAAAGAAATCCGATTCGGTCAAGTTTACCGTCAATATTTTGCGGCTGGGGTATACCGAATATTTCACAAAGAAGCGGGTAGATATCCACATTCCAAACAGTTCCGGTTTTATAACCTTTTTTAAATGCCGGACCTTTAGCAATAAAAATGCCGTGCATATCAATTTGATGATTATCATATCCGTGAGTGCCCGCAGATTTGTACTCATCCCATCTTTCAATATCCCTGTTGTGTACAAGCAGCCAACCAAGCTCGGCACTCAAAACAAAGTCCGTTATTAATCCGTTCTTTGAATAATGATAATATTCCGGAATGTTATCCCGTTCATAAAATTTATAGTGTCTTTGATTTGCTTCCAATATGGTCTTTATATTTTCTTTATCTTTTTCAGAAGGTTGAATCATCATAAACGGATCACCACCGGTTGCAGTATAATCAAGTCCATCTAACATTTGCTCAATGTTTATAGTTCTCTCTTTAGAAATTTCTGTCATTCCGTGATCGGAAGTTAGAATTATATTTACACTATCAATTAGACCGATTTTCTCTAAACCAATAACCATATATTTTACAAGCGAATCACATCTTTGAATAGAAAGATTAATTTCTGGTGAATTTGGTCCGTACATGTGACCTTTTGTATCGGTTTCATCAAAATAAATTGACAGAAAATGCGGGCGTTTCTCCTTAGGAAATTGAAGCCATTTAATTAATGAATCTATTCGTTCTTCGTAAGGTTTTTCGTGTTCGTAAACTTTAGAATAGGTTGGTCTTCTTGTTTCATCATCCAAACGTGAGCCCGGCCAAAAATAAGTTCCTGTAATAATTCCATTGTATTCTGCAGTTTCCCAAAAAGCTCTGCCAATCCACCAATTATTTTTTGTAGTTCGCATTCCAAACCATTCGCCGGAATGAGGATTCCTAAATCTATTCGAAATGATTCCATGATTTTGAGGATATAAACCGGTTATGATTGAATAATGATTAGGAAATGTTTTTGAAGGAAAGGAAGGTCGTAATGATAATGCATGAACACCGTCATCAATAAATTTTTGAATGTTTGGTGTAACCCCACGGTCTACATAGTCCCATCTAAATCCATCAAATGAAACCAAGATTACGTATGGTTCAGTTGCAAAAATTTGTGCTGTTATAAATAAGAAAAGTATAAGAAATTTTTTCATCGTTTAATCCGTTTGGTGTAATGTTTTTCAAATTCAGTTATAAATATAATGAAAAAGAGATTCCATCCGTTAGCTAACGGATG
>DSBF01000272.1 GCA_011049495.1 Ignavibacteria bacterium | reverse complement strand
GTATTCATTCAGATGATTCCATTCGTAATTCTGCATAACGGTAAACCTGAATTAGAAACTTTCAGCTCAATCCTTGGTGGAATAATTTTAGGAATTGTTGCTTTACGAACCCGTTCATTTTTGTACGGTGTTTTTATTCATTTTGCTATCATGCTTGGTATTGATATTTTTTCAACGGTAAGATCAAGGTCCGAATTCATTTCGGAATTATTAGCAAAGATATTTTAAGAATACGAAATTATTCTCTATTTTTATTTCATTCATTTCAAAATAGGAGAAAAATAAAAATGCTGTTTAGTCTTAACGTTGATCACGTGGCATTTTTGAGAAATGCAAGAATGGAAGTAAATCCTGATCCGGTTACTTATGCTTTAATGGCTGAGCAATACGGAGTTGACGGAATTGTTGTGCATTTACGTGAAGATAGACGTCATATAAACGAAAGAGACCTACGCTTGATGCGTGAAATGCTGACCACCAAATTAGATCTTGAAATGGCTGCAACAGAAGAGATTATAAAAATTGCAATTAATGTTCAACCTGAACTCGCGACAATTGTACCTGAAAAAAGACTCGAGCTTACAACCGAAGGCGGTATTAATGTAATTGATAATATAGATCCACTTCGCTCAACAATTGAAAGGCTTCATGAAGCAGAAGTTCCGGTTTCACTTTTTATAGAACCGGATATTGCTCAGATCGATGCTTCTTCAGAAATTGATTCCGACTTTATCGAAATACATACCGGCAATTATGCAAACGCTCTAACAGAAGATGATATGTTTGAAGAATTAGAAAGAATACGCCAAGCAGCGAAACATGCAAAAAAGTTAGGGCTGGGAGTAAACGCCGGTCATGGATTGAATTACAACAACATGAAACATTTTATTGCAATTGAAGACATTGATGAGGTTAGTATTGGTCAAGCTGTTGTTGCGCGTTCGGTTTTTGTTGGATTGGAAAAAGCAGTAAAAGAAATGATAGCCTTAATAAGATTGAGAAAAGGTTTTTGAACCAATTTGGTTCAAAAATAGAAAATGAACTGATTTGGTTCAAAAATATAATTTGAACCGAATTGGTTCATTAGCTATATTTGATGTGAGCTTGAGAATTTTTACGGGTCTATCCATGAAGAAAATTGCTTTAATAGGGGATATTGTTAAATCGCGGGAGCTAAGTGATAGGAAGAAAATCCAAACTAAACTTAAACGTAAACTTACTTCTATCAATAAAAAGACTGCTTCTTTGTTGTCACCTCTCACAATAACTCTCGGTGATGAATTTCAGGCAGTATATAAAAATGCCGGTGAAATATTCCCGGATATGTTTGAAATCTTAACCGCGGTTCATCCTTTGCAAATCAGATTTACTTTAGGAGTGGGCGAAATTTCAACTTCTATTAATAAAAAAAGCGCTATTGGTATGGATGGTGAAGCCTTTTATATTGCTCGTGATAATATGGACATGATCAAAAAAAATGGTTCATTAATTCATATTGGTGGAATAAACAACTCAGTTGAAAAAATAGTAAACCTAAATTTGAAATTAATATCAAATCAAGTAAGTGATTGGAACATGAATAGGCTTCAAATCTTTTTTAACCTGCTAAAAGGAGAAAACAGGTATTCAAGAATTTCGAAATCTTTATCCATTTCGGAGCGTGCTGTTTATAAAAATATTAGTAGTGGTTCTTTGGATGTAATCGTAGCAGTCTTTCAAGAAATAACTGAAATTATTAACAGCTCAATCGAAAATGATAAATAGTGAATATATTTACTTCCTGGTTTTTGTTCTATCATCTCGTTTACCGTTCTACTCCACGGAACAAAAGTTAACAGTAAGAGAATTATTTATTAAGTTAATAATCCAGTTATTCCCAATTCTATTTTTCTCATATAAATTCAATCTCATTCTAATTGTATTGGCATTAATCGCAATTAATGTCGCAGAATTCATACTTGAAGAAAAGCAGTTAAAAAAGGGTAGTAGTCTAAATGGATTACGGACAATAGAAATAGTCGTTACAATTATAATAACCAGTATAATTTTTTCAATTAATTCTCCTATGGTTCTTAGTGATTACATTAGTACAACATTAAAAGCAGTAAAAAATAATTATATAATCACACAAAACATTCTCTCTTTTAATAGCAATACGGTAGGCATTATAATTCTGGGAGTTTTATTTTTATTGAATGAAGTTAACTTACCGATACGTTCTCTTTTGACGAGACTTAAAGTGCTTCCTAAAAAAGGTACAGGTAATACAGATAAAAATGAACTAAATGCTGGCAGAGTAATTGGGATGGTGGAAAGAATATTAGTATATATTTTTGTATTAGGTGGTGAGTATGCAGCGCTCGGTTTAATTTTAGCTGCTAAAGCATATGCAAGATCAAAAAGAATGGACGATCAGGATTTTGCTGAATACGTTTTAATTGGAACACTTGTCTCTACTGCCTTTGCACTTATTATTGGTTTAGCTGTTAAATATCTAATTGGATTTTAATGAATAAAAAAGAAAAACTCCTAAAACAAAAATTAGATTATCATTACAAGTATTTTGATTACTCGCAAATCTCTCCTGACCCGTTGGAGTTTTTGCATAGATATACAGACTATTACGATATTGAGATTTCCGGATTACTATCATCTGTTTTCGCTTATGGAAATGTAAGGCAAATTAATTCCACTCTTAATAAACTTCACACAATAATGGAAGGCAAACCTTACGAGTTTGTTCAAAACTACAATCCAAAGAAAGATGATAAATTATTTAGAAAAATAGTCCATCGTTTTTATTCATCGGAAGATATAGTTTCTCTTTTTAATGCAATTCATAGGATTTATATTAATTACGGTTCGCTCAAAAGGTTATTCTTGCTTTACTATTTTTCAGAAGAAGAACATCTGAAAAATGCGATACATTTTTATTCGAGAAATATGATTGATATAATTGCAGATCATAAAGAACCAAGCAGGGGAGTGGTTTTTATGTTTCCTGATCCTTTCAAAGGAAGTGCATGCAAAAGAACAAATTTATTTTTACGATGGATGGTTCGCAAAGATGAACTTGATTTAGGATTATGGACAGAAATTCCCACAGAAAAACTTGTCATTCCAGTCGATACACATATAGCAAGAATCTGCAAAGAATTAAAATTGACAAAACATAAAAATGTATCATGGAAAATGGCTGAAGAAATTACAGAAAATCTGAAAATATTTGATGCAAAAGACCCGGTTAAATACGATTTTGCAATCTGCCACATAGGTATGCGCAAAATGAAATTCTGAAATACTAATAAACTAATTATTAAAATAAATATTGGTAGAGTATGATTAACGAAAACAATCTACAAAACGAAAAACCTAAACCGCCGGCATTTTACCGATGGTTTGTTCTTGTTGTTATTAGTATAGCAATGTTCGGTAATTATTATGTTTATGACAGCATTGCTCCTATTGCCGATATTCTTAAAGCTGATCTTGGCTATTCTGATGAAAATATCGGTCAGTTATATTCATTTTATAGTTTTGCTGCTATCGTTGTTTTGATGATAGGCGGAATTATAATTGATAAATATGGTACAAAAAGATCAACTTTATTTTTTGGTTTTGTATGTTCAGTAGCTGCAATTGTTACTGCAATTTCTCCTGATCTTTATATAATGTTATCTGGAAGAGTTCTATTAGGTTTAGGAGCCGAACCTTTAATTGTTGCGATAACAACAGCACTAGCCAAATGGTTTAAAGGAAAAGAACTTAGTTTTGCCTTCGGAATAAATTTAACAATTGCGCGGCTTGGTTCTGTAGCAGCAGATAATTCACCAACTTGGGCAAGCGGACTCTACACAAATTGGCAGGACCCGCTTTATCTCTCGGCTATGATCGGTTTGAGTTGCTTGGTTGGTGGCGTAACCTATTTTATTCTCGAAAGAAATGCCGAAAAAAGATATACACTTGGCGAAGCTGAAGAAACAGAAAAGTTTGTTTGGTCTGATCTATTAAAATTCAGCAAATCATATTGGTACATAGTTGGTTTATGTATTGTTTTTTATTCTGCAATATTTCCTTTCAGAAGTTTTGCAATCAAATTTTTTATTGAAGCACACGGCGAATCACGTGAGTTTGCCGGATTTCTAAATAGTATTTTGCCGCTATCAGCAATGATTGCAACTCCGATCTTCGGATTAATTGTTGACAAAGTTGGAAAGAGATCACTTTTTATGATGGCTGGTTCGTTAGTTCTTCTTCCTGTTTATTTAATGATGGTGTATACGGATATTTCTTTATTCGTTCCGATTGCTTTAATGGGAGTTGCATTTTCATTAATCCCAGCGGTTATGTGGCCCTCCGTTGCATATATCGTAAACGCAAATAGACTTGGAACTGCTTATTCTTTAATGACATTAATTCAGCAAATCGGTTTAGCTGCATTCAACTGGATGATAGGTGCTGCAAACGACTATGGTGGCGCATCGGCTCAGAATCCTGCCGGGTACGAATATGGTATGTGGATATTTTCTATACTGGGATTCTTAGGATTATTTTTTGCATTTATGTTAAGAAGAAGCGAAATGGGTTCAGATGGTCATGGTCTCGAATATCCTTCAGGTAAAAAGGAATGATAGATATCTCTGATTATATACCTGTTAGAGAATGCGGTCATAAAATTAAAAATGATAAAGTAATTGTTCATTATGATAAATTTGAGAAAACCTGGTTGGATAAGTTCATCAAACCGAAAAAAGAAAAAATTGCCAAAATCGAATTAGACGAAATAGGTAGTTTTATTTGGCTTAATTGCGATGGTAAAAATAGAGTAAGTACTATTGTTGAATTATCTAAAATCAATTTCCCCGGAAAAGAAAAAATTGAAGAACGTGTAACATTATTTCTAACTCAATTAGAAAATAAAAAGTTCATAAGATTTTACACGATAAAATGATGTAGTTATTCTCTATTTTTTGTAGATTACTAGTGGAGATAATTACAGAGACCTAATGAAAAATAGTATTCTGATATTAGCATCATTTTTAGTTTTAAATTTATCGTCTTCCTTGAATGCGCAGACATTTGGTTTTGGTTGTCTTGGGTTAAGCGGTTTTTACGGCGGTTATGGGCTGCATACTTATGAGCCGGTTGGTCTAAATAAAAGCTTAGATTTAATTTTTGTCAACAATCAATCTGAAGTTAATTCCCCGATAAAGTTCGAAAAAGCATCCGGGTTTAGATTCGGTGCAAATATTTTACGTGCTGAATTTAACCATGTTTTTCTTACGGCTAAAGGTTTTTTTCAATTCTCGAAAGAACAACATTCATTTGAAGACCCTAATCATGTCGGAGTATTTATAAAAAATGAATATGAATTAACTAGTAATCATTGGGGGATCGGTCTTGATTTTGGTTTACCTGTATTCAGTTTTCTTCATCTTAAATTGATTGAAGGTGGAATAACATTCTATAAT
Source organism: Ignavibacteria bacterium (assembly GCA_011049495.1). Classification (GTDB taxonomy): domain Bacteria; phylum Bacteroidota; class Ignavibacteria; order Ignavibacteriales; family Melioribacteraceae; genus SURF-28. The sequence goes on along the minus strand of DSBF01000272.1, from coordinate 9,100 downwards.
ATTGAATTAAAAGAAAAAATTATTTCTGACGATGATATTTTAACTGAAAATAAATATGAAAATGACGGACCAGAAATTGGATACTACATTGGAACCGGTTTAATAATAAATCTTATTGAAGGTTATATCAGTATTGAAGGAACTGCAATGTATCATTTCTATAAAATTGATTCTGTTGAAAATTCCGATGCAATAAATTTTGTACATCCATCTATCAACAAACCTTTTATTGATAAAGGTGGGTTCGCTGCTGCTGTTCAACTTAATTTAGGATTTCCATTATAAAGGAGTATAAATGCCGTTAACAAAATTAGACAGAGCTTCGCAAATTGCTATTCGGGACTGTATGGGTGCCAAAAAAAATGAAAAGATATTAATTGTAACTGATGAACAAAAACGAGAAATCGGTCTATCACTTTATGAGAATGCTTTAAGTTTAGGACACGAAGCCTTGTTTGTAGAAATGAAATCACGAGAAATTAATGGCGAAGAACCGCCGGAGTATGTTGCTGAGTTAATGAAAAAATTTGATGTAGTACTTTGTCCAACTGCAAAATCATTAACTCATACAGACGCTAGAAGAAGTGCATCTGCAAAAGGTGTGCGTGTTGCAACCTTTCCCGGTATAACAAAAGAGGTTATGATTAGGGGACTTAATGCAGATTATAAAAAAATTGCTGCATTAACTTTAAAACTAAAAAAGAGATTAGAGAAAACTAAAGTTGTTAGGGTTACAACTGCAAAGGGAACAGATATTACTATGCCCATTGCGAATCGAAAAATTATTCCAAGTAAAGGATTATTTCATAAAAAAGGGGAAAGTGGTAATCTTCCGACAGGTGAAGCTTTTGTTGCACCAATTGAAGGAAAATCAGAGGGTGTTTTTGTTTCGGATGGTTCTTTTGCCGGTGTTGGTATTCTTAAAAATGTAATAAGAATTAAAGTTGAAAAAGGGCTGGCGACTGAAATTTCCGGTGGCAGAGAAGCAGAGCAACTATGGAAAATGGTTTCTAAATTTGGTGATAAGGGAAGAAATATTGCAGAATTTGGAATTGGAACAAATGATAAAGTAAAATTAAGCGGTATGCTTCTGGAAGACGAAAAAGTTCTTGGTACGGTTCATATTGCATTAGGCGATAATAAAAGTATGGGCGGAAAAGTCCATGTACCTTTCCATGTTGATGGTGTTATAAAACAACCAAATGTCTACTTTGATGACAAGCTAATAATGGAAAAAGGTAAGTTGCTCATCTAAAAACTCTAAATTCCTTCAAAATAGCGGGTTTTATCCCCGGTTTTTTATTCTAAATCTTTCAATCTCAAATTTTTTGATAATTGGAGTCGATTTTACTATATTTGCAGACTTAATTTTCAAGAAAAAGGGAATTCTATGTCCAAAACAAAGATTTTAGAAGAATTAAACCCCGCCCAAGTAGCTGCTGTTGAATTCAACGCAAAACCACATATGATTGTTGCAGGTGCAGGTTCCGGCAAAACTAAAGTTCTTACACATAAAATAGCATATATTTTAGCGGATGGATTTGAACCGGAGAATATTCTTGCGCTTACATTTACAAATAAAGCTGCAAATGAAATGAAAGAGAGAATTACTCATTTGGTCGGTAAGAAAGCCGAAAAGATTTGGATGGGAACATTTCATTCAATTTTAGCAAAAATTTTAAGAAATGAAGCGGACAAAATTAACTACAAAACAAATTTTTCAATTTATGACAAAGAAGATTCCGTATCACTCGTAAATAATATTCTTCAGGAATTTGAAATTGATATTGCTGGCTTGACGGGAAATTCTATCCACAGTAGAATTAGTAATTTGAAGAATCAAATGATTGGTCCGGATGAATACGAAAAGGATATCGCACAAACCCCTCAAGAGAAAACTATTGCAAAAGTTTATCGCGAGTATAATAAGAGACTTCATATAAATAACGCAATGGATTTTGATGATTTATTGTTAAAACCGATTGAGTTATTTAATAACCATCAGAAAGTATTACAGAATTATCGTAAACAATTTAAGTACATCCTTATTGATGAATTTCAGGATACTAATAAAGCACAATATGAAATAGTTAAATTTCTTGCTACACCTCGTACTAAAGTATGCGTTGTCGGTGATGATGCTCAAAGTATTTATGGTTGGAGAGGTGCTCATATCGGTAATATGCTGGATTTCGAAAGAGATTTTGATAAAGCCGTAGTATTTCGTCTCGAACAAAACTATCGTTCAACAAAAATGATACTTCAAGCCGCTGATTCTGTCATAAAGAATAATAAAAATCAAATCAAGAAAACATTGTGGACAGAAAATAATGATGGAGAACAGCTTTCAATTTTGAGATGTGCAGATGAAAAAGATGAAGCATTTCAGATAAGTAAAAAAATTAAGAAAGAAGTATCTCAGAAAAAAATATCCTTAAATGACATTGCAATATTATATCGTGTTAATTCTCAATCACGCGCATTGGAAGAAGCTCTAAGAAGAGATAAAATTCCTTACAAAATTATTGGTGGTGTCGAATTCTACAGAAGAAAAGAAGTAAAAGATATTATAGCTTACTTAAGAGTCTTGGCTAATCAAGAAGATGAAGAAAGCTTATTACGTATTATGAACTTTCCGCAAAGAGGAATTGGCAATACATCAATATCCAAAATGATTGAATTCGCGCGTAAGTTAGATATTAGTTTATTTACGACTATGTCAAGAGTTTTTGAGGTAATTGCTGTAAAAGAGCGAATTCAAAAAAATGTAAAACAGTTTAAACAACTACTTGATAAATATATTGAATTAAAAGACAAGCTCTCTTTAGCTGAACTAACTTCGGCATTAATTGACGAATTAGGTGTTCTGCGAATTTATAAAGAAGAAAATACTCAAGATTCAAAACAGCGTTATGACAACATCAAGGAGTTATTGAACGCAATTCAAGAATATAATGAAGAAAATAAAAATGCCGATCTTGATACCTTTCTTGAAGAAGTTTCGTTAATATCGGGTGTTGATCAGTTAGACGAATCTAAAAACAGTATTACTTTGATGACGATACATTCTGCTAAGGGATTAGAATTCCCGATTGTTTTTGTAACCGGCTGCGAAGAAGACCTTTTTCCGCTTAACTCAAAATTCGATATGAATGCAAATGATGAGGAAGAGCGTCGTTTATTTTATGTAGCATTGACACGTGCCGAAAAGAAAGTGTTTATTACCTATGCACGCTCAAGGTATCGTTTCGGTGAAGTTGCATATCAAAGTAGATCAAGATTTCTCGAGGAGATTGATCCGAATACATATATTGAGTTAAATGGTGGAACTGGTAGAAAGTCCGGACGAAGAAAAAAATCGGATAATTATGATGAGTTTTATCAACCTAGCTATGATGATGAGTATAATCAGGAACGAAGATCGGTTAGAGTAGGCAGCAGAGTACATCATGAAGTATTCGGTGAAGGAAAAATCATTTCTATTAACGGTTTAGGGAATGACCAAAAAATAACAATAGATTTTGAATCACACGGTATGAAAACACTTCTAATTAAATTTGCCAATCTGAAATTAGCATAAAAAAATGTAGCCGCAGACTTTATGTCTGCGGTGCATTATTAAAAAATAAAGTCTTAAATCAGCATTTCTAATTTTACTAATCACTTGCCATTATAAATAACGGTTTCGATTCAAAACTTTTGTAGTACGGACGAAGTCTGTCAATATTGTAATATTTTTCAACATCGACTTTTTTCTTAAAGCTGGTAACAACTTCCAGGTGCTCGTTATCATATCTTCCGTTTTTAAGAGTAACTAATCTGCCGGATGTATTTTCCATAATAAGATCAAGAGCTAAATTTCCGTATGCCATCGGAACAATAGAATCGATTGCATCCGGATCGCCGCACCTGACGATATAACCTAATCTTTGGTTAATCACATTTACTCTCTGACCATTATTATACTTCGGCGATAATTCTTTCAACTTACTCGACACCACATCCCCAATTCCTCCAAGTTTTTTATGACCATACATATCCATTTCGGCATTTTCAAAAACCATCTCTTGCCCTTCAAACATTGCTCCTTCGGATACGAGAGCAACTGAATAATTACTTGGGTTTGTTTCCCGATCTTTTACTAATAATTCTGTTAATCTTTCAATATCGAATTTGTGTTCAGGTATAACGCATCTATTTGCCGCACCAGCCATTGTTGGCAGCAGAGCAGTGAAACCTGCATAACGACCGAATACTTCAATTATTAGAAATCTTTCATGAGACCCTGCAGTTGTTCTCAACATATGCGTTAATTCAATTGTTCTGGTTACACAGGTACTGAATCCGATGCAGTAATCTGTTCCGGGAACATCGTTATCCATTGTTTTAGGAATTGCTATTACTTTCATACCTTGATTATGAAGATGAACACCGTAGCTAAGTGTATCATCGCCGCCAATAGGAATAAGGTAATCGAGACCGAGAAAATCAATATTTTTCATTACATCTTCGGTAAGATCATTCACATCATCCAAGTATTTGTCACGAAGATGTTCCGGTACGTTAACTTTCGGCACATGGCTAGGTCTGGTTCTCGATGAATGTAAAAATGTACCGCCGGTTCTTCCGGTTTTGTTGACTAGTTCCTCTGTGAGGATCGAATAGTTTTTGCTATTATCATATTTTTCATCCCTATGAATATCAATCATACCAGCCCAACCTCTGCGAATTCCAATAACTTCATAACCTTCTCGGTTTGCTCTTATAGTAACTGCACGAATTGCCGGGTTCAAACCTGGAACATCGCCTCCACCGGTAAGTATTCCGATTCTCCCTTTAATCTTGTTGATATTTGCCATTTTATCTCCGTATTATTCTAAAAAGTGCGCCTGCTAATATATTAACTGAACTCAATAAATAAAAGATTATAAAAAAGAAAACACTACAACAAAATCTTCGAGGTAAGGACGGTAAGACGGAGAGAATTTTTCGGTGGCAAAAGTCATTTAGCGAAAAAATTGAAAATCCGTTTGCTAGCTGACTGGAAAAAGAAAAAATCTTTAGTTTCTTTATTGCTAGTAACAGAGGATATAATAGTTTTTTAAGCCGCTAATTCGCGAATTCGCGGCTAAAAAAAGAGTCTTGTTTTATGTACTATGTTTTGATTAGTTCAATTAAAAAGCAAAAAGCTGTTGCCGCCAATGCGCGAATAATTATATACTTTCCCCGAGATTTTATTCGTTTTTCATTTGCGAATTCGCGGCATAATTTTTTGATTTTCATTTCACGTCTTTTTTTTATGGTCAATCAAAGCAGTTAGATTAATGCATTCATGAAACGATTTCCGATACGTTAGCTGATGGACTGGAATGAAATGACAAAAAATTAATCGGTAACTTTTGCCACCAAATTATCCGGTGAGCCGGCGGTAAGACTGAGATCGATTTTTTCGAATGTTACTGATAGAACTAATCTTGAAGGATAAGCTGCACAAATTGCTGCGTTTACCTTCAAGACTAATAAATTTATCAAGGTTCTAATTCATGATCTTCGGAAGTTTTACCCTGAGCAACAAATTCTTTATATGTTAAATGCTTATAAGAAAAATACTCTTTTGTAATTTTTTTCAAATAACCTGAAAGCAATACAATAGAGATTAAATTTGGAAAGGTCATAAATCCTAAAGCTGCATCTCCGAAACTCCAAACTGCTTCTAATTCTGCAATTGCACCAATAAACACAAACAATAAGAAAACCCATTTATAATAAATAATTGCCTTCGCACCGAATAAATAATCTGTAGCCCTATCACCATAGTATGACCAACTAATTGCAGTTGAAACCGAGAAGAGCAATACAGAAGTTGTAACAATTTTATCACCCCATCCAATTAACCAGCTTAATCCTTCTTTGAATGCATAGGATGTCAATATACTGCTGTTCATCATTTCACCGCTGAAATTGGGGTCTATAAATTTTACATAAAATTCAGTATGATGCCAAGCACCGGTTGAAAGAATAACTAAACCTGTTAATGAACAAATCATTATTGTATCTATAAAAGGTTCCAATAATGCTACAGAGCCTTCTCTAACTGAGTATTTGGTTTTTGCCGTAGAGTGAGCAATAGCAGCACTTCCTTGTCCTGCTTCATTTGAATATAGACCGCGTTTAATTCCCCACATCATTGTATTTAGAATAAACAGAAACATTCCTCCTGCAACACCGGCGACTTGTGCAGGCGGATTAAATGCCATTTGAAAAATCAATCCAACGCTATGAGCAAGTGAATCGAAATTAGAGAAAAGTATTAATAAAGCGGCAACAACATAAACTGCTGCCATTATCGGTGCTAAAAACCCGGTTACTTTACCAATTCTTCCGATGCCGCCAATAATAACTGCACCAACAACAGTAACTAAAAGTAACCCATTTATTATTTGCTGAATTGAAACCGTCAATCCTTCGAACAGAGTAAATTTACTTGTAAGAAAATGTTCTGCGCCGACAATCTGAACAACTTCCGAGTAAATCTGATCCGATGCAGTAAAAGCTTGGATAGCGTTACCGGTTGCAAAAGAACAAATAACTGCGAAACTAGCAAAAGCAATTGCAAGCCACCTCCATTTTTGACCAAGTCCTTTTTCAATTGTGTACATTGGTCCGCCTTGTGTAAAGCCGTCTTTCCCGAAACTTCTGAATTGCAATGATAAAGTACACTCGGCAAATTTTAGAGTTGTACCGAAGAATGCCGTAACCCACATCCAAAATAAAGCACCGGGACCACCGTAATAAAGAGCTGTTGCAACACCTGCAATATTACCGATACCAACAGTAGCAGAAAGGGCAGTTGTTAATGCGCGGAAATGATTTAAGTCACCTGCATCATTCGGATCGTCATATATCCCACCGGTAACTTTAAGTCCGTGCCAGATATATCTTAATTGCGGGAAACCAAGTTTAATTGTGACAAAAATGCCTGTTCCCAAAAGAGCAATAACCATAAAAGGAATTGAACCAATTGGAACATCTTTGGAAGGGAAGTTGCCGATTATGTCGAAATTACCAGGGAATACCCAAACAGTTTCAAATAACGAAACACCCCACATAAGCACTAATAAAAATATTACTGCATATGCAACAAGAGCAGCAGTTGATTTTTTCATTACCCTCTTTTTTTTATTTTTTGAAAAAGAACATGAAACTATAATCCGAGAACATCCAAAATTCCTGTTGAATGAAGCAGTACTAAGAAAATTAATACCGGCGCAAAAAATTTAATAAATATTTGCCATAATGTTATAAGTAACGGATTTTTATTGAACAATTTTTCAGCACCATGTTTCAATTCTATTAGTGCTTTGTCAAACTTCCAAACGTAGGCAATGAAGACAGCTATCAACAATCCACCAAGTGGAAGCATGATATTAGCCGTCAAATAATCAACAAGACCAAAAAAGTTCAGCCCAAAAATTGTTGAATCGGATAAAACATTAAATGATAATGCGGAAGGAATACCAATTAAAAATGTTACGCTACCAAAAACAATTACAGCTCTATGTCTTGTCCAACCTTTCTCATCAACAAAATATGCAGTAATAACTTCCAATAAAGAAATTGCAGAAGTTAATGCAGCTATAGAAAGCAAGATAAAGAATATCGGTCCAAAGATTTCACCGCCGGGCATTTTCATAAAAACAACAGGTAAGGTATGAAAGATTAATCCGGGTCCGGCAGCAGCATCCAATCCGGTTGCAAAAACCGATGTAAAAATTGCAATACCTGCAACTAATGCTATTGCTGTATCAAGTAAAAGGATTTGTAAGGCAGAAGTGGGAACACTATCTTTTTTCGACATATAACTACCGTATGTAAGCATTGCGCCCATACCCATACTAAGTGTAAAGAAAGCTTGTCCCAATGCAATTAAAAAAGTTTGACCGCTGACGTGTGACCAATCAGGTTTTAAAAGAAATTCTAAACCTGCCCCCGAACCTTCCATTGTTATGCCTCTGATCATAACAAAAATCAATAATAAGAATAAAACGGGCATCATTATTTTACTTCCGCGTTCAATACCTTTTTGAACACCTGCATAAACTAAGCCCATAGTAAGTAACATAAAAAATCCAAAGTAACCGATAATCCAAACAACATCGTGAGTCAACTCTTCAAAATGGACTGCAGCTTTTGTAGGATCGGCATACTTAAATAAGTCACCTGAAAAAGATTCGTAAATATATCCAACCGACCAACCTGCTATTACCGCATAAAAAGATAAAATTAAAAAACCGGCAACTACCCCCATACCACCAACGCCAGCCCAAAACCGTGAACCGCTTAATGCTCTAAATGCTCCAACAGGATTTCTTTGAGTTGTTCTGCCAATTAATATTTCACCAACTAAAACCGGTAAACCGATTATTGCAGTACACAACAAATAAATTATTATAAATGCAGAACCACCGTTTTCTCCTACCACGTATGGAAATTTCCAAATGTTACCAAGCCCAATAGCAGAACCGGCTGCAGCTAATATAAATCCTAACTTAGAAGCCCATTGTTCTCTCGGTGCTGAAGGAGTTGCCATAATTTTTACTCAATTATTTGTAAAAATATTTTTATAAATAAAAATTGTGGTCAATATGTGATAATCTTGTTTTAATATCAATAAGCATTTTGAAAAATTATTGAGATGATTTTGCGGATTAATCGAATTACAGAATTGCACCATTCTGTTGTTTTCCCTAATCATAACCAATCTAAAAGCATAAATCTGATTGCTTTGATTGAACAGACACAAAAAAAGGCGTGAAATTAAAATCAAATAATTATGCCGCGAATTCGCGAATGAAAAACGAATAAAAACTTGAAAAAATATATTTTTATTCGCGCATTAGCTGAAACAGCTTTTTGCTTTTGAAATGAACTAATAAAAATATAGCACATAAAACAAGGCTCTTTTTTAGCCGCGAATTCGCTTATACATTCGCGAATTAGCGGCTTTAAAAATCTATTATATCCTCTGTTACAATCAATAAAGCAACTAAATCTATATTCTTTTCCCAGTCCGTTAGCTAACTGATTTTCAATTTTCCCC
>DSBF01000036.1 GCA_011049495.1 Ignavibacteria bacterium | reverse complement strand
GATTGAGCAGAAGCAGTTATTTCATTCATACCATTTTTAGCAAGAGTAATCTGTTCAACACCGGTCTTGGTAAGTTTACTTGCATTAACGGAACTTTCCGAAGCAACATTTGCGTTCTTAGTAGTTTGCAGAATAGTAGTAGTCATTTGTTCAACTGCGGATGCAACTTCGGTTGCTTGTGCAGATTGCTCTTGTGCACCGGCAGCCATTTCTTCGGAAGAAGAAGAAATCTCACTGCTTGCACTTGCCGTTGCATAAACAGCTTCAGAAAAATTTTGAACTAACATCGATAAAGATTCACCTAATTGATTAATGCTGTCCTTAATTAATTGATGTTCTCCTTTATAATCTCCTTTGACTCTTTCGGTAAGATCACCTTCTGCAAATTTACCAAGTACAACTGCCCCTTCCTTTATTGGAGCTGTTAGATAATCAAAAGTGGAATTAAATCCACTCACAATTTCTTTGTAAACACCTTTATGTTTTTCTTTGTCAACTTTTTCAGAGAGGTTTCCTTCTTCAGCCGCAGTTGATAATAATCTTGTATCTTGAGATAATTGAATTAAGCTCTGTTTTATTTCTTGAACGGAATTACCCAGTGTATCTTGATCAGAGAGTACTTTAACATCTGCTGTTATATTTCCTTTTGCAAATTCGGATACAGTTACGGACTGATCATAAAGTCCATCTTTAAGTTTCTTTAAAGATTTACCAAGTTCACCAAATTCATCTTCTCTATTTACAACTATTTCGTCCATTAGTATTCCTTTTGAAAGATTATTAAGATTACTGATAACAACGTACAAATCAACAAGTACGTTTTGTTTTACAAGGTAAACAATCATTATCCAGACTGCTGCAGCTAATATTAATACAAGAATAACTGCACCAATTCGTTCATTCACAATTGCTGCATTTGTTTCGGCTAAAGAATATTTTAAACTCATTACTGCATAAACATCACCTGCATTCCCATCATGACAATCCAAGCAAGAGGGTTCGGCAAGCAGTGTTGTTATTGAGTGGAAAACCGGTACATTGTTCAATTTTTCTTCGGCAAAATAGTCTTCTTTTGACTTGACGGTTTCTCTTTCAAGTTGGTTCATTTGTTTTGATCTTGATTCATCAATTATTTCGGTGGGTATGATTCTTACCTCGGATAGATTATTTAGATGTTTTACTCTTTCTATAAAAGGTTCAACATCCGTAATCCCTTCTCCCATTGAATATAGAATAGAATACTTCATTGTTTCGCCGACTTCGTGTGTTATTTCTTTTGTACTTTCCAGCTTCGAGTTTTGTGAATAATAAAGTACAAAGATTAATAAAATGCCAAGAACAAATATTAATCCGGCTGCCACCTTATATGATATTTTTTTTGATACTGATTTCGAAACATCAAAGAGTTTCATGACTTCCTCTTATTGTTTAGTTATATTTATACTATTTTTTCAAGCAATTCTTTTTCGTCTTTTTTTAGAAGAGCATCAAGATCAAGAAGAATTATAATTCTGTCTTCAAGTTTTGCAACCGAAGTAATGAAATCACTATCAACTTGAGAAACGAGTTCAGGCGGGTTCTCGATAATATCTTTTGAAATTCTGAGAACTTCGTTTACTTCGTCAACTATAAAACCAACAATATTACCGAGAATATCTACAACAACTATCCTGGTTTTATTATCGTGAACTTTACTCTCAATCGAGAGTCGTTTTCTTAAATCAATGACCGGAATTATTCTACCTCTGAGATTTACAACTCCTTCAACAAAGTCGGGTGCATTAGGTACTTTAGTGATTTTTAACATTCTGTTAATTTCTTGTACCTTAAGAATATCTACGCCAAACTCTTCGGTACCAACTTTGAAACTAACGAGTTGTAACAAATCGGAAATTTCAAATTTCTGTGCTTCCATATGGTCTCCTTTTTGTAATTACAGTGATGAATTCTACCACTATTATCGTTATATTTTTTGTAAACTTAATAAGAATGTTGTAAGCGGGCTAATTACGGTGCGAAAGAATAAGCGCTTTGAATTAATGCTAACGCAAACTTAACAATATAATTATAACTCGATAGTTGGTTTTGGTGAAACAGACGGAAATGTTAGTTTAATTACTGTCCCAACTTTCTTTCTGCTTTCAATACTGAATTTTCCGCCTAATATTGATGTCAACTTATGAGAAATTGTAATTCCCAAACCGCTGCCTTCGTAACTTCTCGTATAAAACTCATCCTCTTGCTGGAATGGTTCCAGTATTTTCTTAAGACTCGAGTTTTCAATTCCGTCGCCTGTATCTGTAATTTTGATTTCAGCTTCGTTTAATGCATTCAGGTAAGACTCGATTTTAACACTACCTTCTTTAGTGAATTTTATTGCATTATCAACGAGTTCGTATATTACCTTTTCAAATTTAATCCAATCTGTTTTTATAAATAAACTGCGGTCTTTTGTATCAATTACAAAATCCAGATTTTTCCTTTCAGCATCGTCAATTCTTTTGTTATAGACGCTTTGCAATACCTGGTTACAGTTTATTCTAACTATTTCAAGCTCATATTCACCTGATTCGATACTTGCAAGTTCAATAATATTTGTGAACAAGCTTATTAGTTTACCCAGTACCTCCTTAACTGATGTGCTTATTTGCGAGACGGTTTCATAATCTTTTTCGTTAATTGCATCTTCAATAATTTCCGTGTAACCCATCATTGCATTAGCTGGTGTTCTTAGTTCATGCGACATGTTGTGCAATATCAAAGTCTTGAGACGGTTTAATTCTTTCTCTTTTACATATGCAGACTCTAAGTGTCGTTCATACTTTTCTTTTGCGGTAACATCATGAAGTGTAATAATATAAAATCTCTCTTCGTCTAATTTATCTTCGACAAATGTAGTACTGATTTCAAAATGCCTATCTGTTCCTGTTTGATGATAACTATCTGTTAAGTACTTCACTTTAGATGTTTCGATTACCGATATCGAATCGTTGATGATTTCCAAAGCTTTGGTATCAAGATAATCTTCGATCTTAATTTGCTCGTAATCTTTAGTGCTGATATTGAAAAGCTCGAAGAAAATATCGTTGCCGATTACAAATGTCAATTCATTTTTTTGTTTTCTTAGAACAAAAAGTCCGTCGGATATATTATTGATAATAGCGCGTAACCGTGCTTCACTCTTTTTTAGGTTTCTGTTTTTTAATATATGGTCGGTTATATTATAAGCACTGAGTATATAATTCCAAGTTCCGAGTGCAGAATCAAAAACCGGTGTCATGTTGATATCGTAAAATAGATTTGTGCCGTTCGTTTTTTTTAAGTTAATTACTTTTGACCATACTGATTTTGATTCAATGGCATGGAGAAGGATAGATTCATCACTCTCTTTTAAGAAATCAATAAGTACTTCACTTATCGGTTTATCGTAAAGGTCTTCAATGTTTTTATCGAATATCTCTTCAAAATTTTGAGTGATATATTTTGTTCTGTAGTCCTCGTCTGCAATTAAAACCGGGATGTTTCCTTTCTCCAAAGCAAACTGTAGTGTGTTAATTTTATTCTCGAAAACTTTATATACTTTGTTTTCTTCAAAAAACAATAAAAAGAGTTTCTTTTTAAGGAGAGTGAATTTACTGATTTGAACAACATAATCTTTTACTTCGGTATTGTTTAAAAAATAAATCAGCAATTCTATGGATAATCTTTCCGTTTTGTTGTATTTCATTCCTTTAAGAATGAGTGTTAAGTCGGGATCGCTTTGGAGTTCCGAAATTGACTTGATATTATTTTCTACATAAGAATCTATAAAACAATCATCGCTTTTATATTGAATCATTCCTTCTTCATCAACAATAATAAAATTTCCATTCTTTGTTGGATTAACAATTTGGTCAGCGCTTAATACATCCATTCGCTTATCGGTAATATTATTGAGTAATCTGGATACTGTGTTCATTTGATGGCATAATTTTTTCAATGAGTAAAAGTTCGTTTTCAAGTTCGCTTAACGGCAGCATTTTTATACTAATATTAAAAATATTTTTTGATGCTTTAACCAGGATGGAGTTAATCATATTAAACTCCGAAAGGACCGCATTATATACTCCGTCCAATAAATTACTGAGTGCACGGGTGTTAGATAAATTAATTTCGTTTCCGACATTAAGTGATTTAATTCTGCTCATCAGATAAACTATATCGTTTATCTTTAAGTAATTATCGATGTTTTCCGAATAATAAGTTCTTGTTGAAATAGATACTACAAACGAGTCCGGCTCATTAATCAAATTGAGTTTATAATCCAACTTAATATAGTTTGTTAGATTATCTAAGTTCAGCAAAGTACTGAATTCAATAGCACTAAGATCAAAAATGATTTCTAGGAGTCCATACTCATTTTTCTTGAATCTCTTTAAGTCGATGTTATATTCCTTTAGAATTCTGTACCCTTTGGAAATGTTTAAACTGTCATGAGAATCAATTTGTTTTAGGGTTGAATTGGCAAGAAATTTTTTGTAGATATTTTTGCTGGAGTTCTCGGCTCCGGAACCGGATTTAATATTTTCTATTCCTTTTAGCATAAAGTTACCACTTTATTATCGAACGAAATTATTAAAAGTTAAGTGTAAAGTGAGTTTGAAGATTAATCGGAATCGGGAAGGTTAAGCATATTTTTATTTTCGGAATATTGAATTAATTCAGGCTGCTGAAGATGTGTAAGATCTTTGGCAAGAACTTGAATCTTTTTAATTGACTCATCTATGATTTTGTAATCATCGGAAATATTTTTTGCCAATTCCGTATTATTTAATTCGGCTTTAATATTATCAAGTGATATGACAAGACTGCTGAGGGGATTGTTAATTTTATGACCAATGGTAGTCGCCATTTCTATTAATGCTTTGCTGTGCTCAATTTTTCTTAATTCGTTTTGTAAGTTGTGAATCCGGATACCAGTACGTATTCTGGCTAAAAGTTCTTGGTTCTCAATCGGTTTAAGTAAAAAGTCATCGGCACCGACATCAAGCCCTTTAACTCTATCTTGTAAAGTAGATCTTGCGGTTAGAATAATGAAATAAATCAGCTTGTATTTATCAGAACTTTTCATTCTTTCACATAGCTCAAGCCCGTTCATAACAGGCATATTCCAGTCCGCAATAACTACAAGCGGCATAAAATCATCTATAACTTCAAGGGCTTCCTGACCGTTTTTAGCTATCTTAATCTCAAAGTTGTTCTTTTTGAGAAGTAAACCGAGTATATAAGCTGTATCGGCTTCATCTTCAACAATTAATATTTTCCATTTTTCGTTCAATTTACAATCGTTTCTTTTATTGTGTTAATAAATGCATTAAAATCAGTTATTGGCTTAGTAATATATTGGTGAGCTTTGCTTTCTTCGAGAATACTTTTTTTATCAGCCATAAATGAGAAAGCAGATACCAAAATTACAGGAATCGAAGAATATCTTTCTTGAGATTTAATGTACTTAGTCAGGCGGATACCATCTATTTTTTCATCATTAAGATATGTATTTCGTAAGTTGATATCCATGATTATCAACACAATGTTTTCCGCTTCGAGCTTCTGCATAAGGAGATCAGCATCTTCTAAAATATAAGCTTCATAACCGGCTTTTTTCATCAGTATTGAATACATATGTTTAGTAAACGGATCGTCTTCCATTATAGCAATTTTTGTTTTCATTATTTCTCTGAATATTTTATAACAATACTTATTCTTCTATTGACTAGGTTGTACGGGTCATCCTGATCGCGTAATCGATTTGCAGCATAACCGCGTATTTCTTCAATTTGCGATTCATCCAAACCGCCGTTTAGTAGAGCTCTTCTTGCCGAGTTAGCTCTGTCAGCACTAAGTTCATAGTTTGTGTACTCCGGAGAACCGTGATTAAAAGGTCTTATATCAGTGTGACCTTCAATTGCAACTCTATTTGGAAGTTTGTTAATTTCAGAACCTATTTTATTTAGAATAATTGCCGCTTCATTATTTAATTGTGCACTGCCAAGTCTGAAAAAGACATTTTTAGAGGAATCAATCATTTCAATTCTTAATCCTTCATCGGTTATTTCGAATTTAACCTGGTCTAAAAGAAAGCTAAGGCTTTCATTATCGGAAAGCTGATTCATTATTTCTTGCTGCATTGTTTCAAATTTCTTTCTTTGCATTTCCTTTAATTCTCTTTCTCGAAGAATATTCTCGTCAAGCAAGTTTAATTGTGGATTTGTATTGATCAGTTTACCTCCGCCGGATTGAAATCCAACAGGATCTTTGAAATAACCCGCAACAGCTTGTTTAACATCGTCGCCGGCACTTAATATCCAAAGAACAATAAAAAGAGCCATCATTGCAGTAACAAAATCTGCATAAGCAACTTTCCATGCACCGCCGTGATGACCGCCGCCCTTCTTAATTTTCTTTATTATTATCGGTTGTTCCGAATTATCGTTCTGTGCCATTATTCAGTCTTTCCTCTCATATAATTTTCCAATTCCGAAAAAGTAGGTCTGTCATCTGAAAAAATTGTTCTTCTTGCAATTTCCACTGCTACAATTGGGGGGTTGCCTTTAGCATAAGCTACAATACATGCTTTTATTGTATGTAAGTATCTTCCTTTATGCTCGTTAAGATTTTCGATACTTACTGCAAGGGGATTTACAAAACCGTATGAGAGTAATACGCCTAAGAATGTTCCAACCAGAGCTGCGGCAACGTGAGCACCAACGGCAGCGGCTCCGTCATCAATATGACTCATTGTAACAATTATCCCGAGAACAGCGGCTACAATTCCCAACCCGGGTAAAGCATCTCCCACTTTTGCAACGGAATTACTTACCGGGTGATTTTCAAGTTCATAAGTTTCCAATTCCATATCCATTAAAGAATCTAATTCATGGGGAGGAACACCACCGGATAACATTACTTTCAATGTATCGCAGAAGAAATTCTTCATATAAGTATTGCTTATAAATTTTTTACTTCTTGATAGTATTTCACTTTCGTCAGGATTTTCTACATGACTTTCTATTGCAAGTAAACCATCCCTTTGTGCAATCAGAAATAAGTCGTTAAATGATTTTAATAACTCCAAATAATCCTGCTTAGAAAAATGATTTCCTTTTATTGCTTCGGGTATTGATTTGACAACCTTTTTAATTTGAGAAATAGGTGTAGCGATAATAAAACTACCAATAGCAGCACCTCCGATTACAACGAACTCAGCCCACTGCAGCAGTAAAATTAAATTACCGCCTGCCATGATAAATCCTACCACAACAGAAACGGCGACAACAAGTAATCCAATAATAATAAGCATAATTAATCCATGGCTGCTTGTTCTTTTTTAATTTCTTCAATAAGATCGAGTACTTCATCCCATCTTTGTTTGTAGTAATCCCAATCTTTTATTTTATTATCGATTTTCTGTTCAACTTCTTCACCGATTTGTGTTAATTCGGGTAAACCGATTGTTGAACCTGAACCTTTTAACTCGTGAAATACAAATCTGAGATTCCCCATATCTTCTTTTCTGAAAACTTCTTTCATTAATTCTATTTTACTGGAAAAACCATTTATAAAATATTGACGCAGTTCGTAAATAAATTCCTTATCATCTTTAGAAAGAGAAGGTGAATCGGGTTTTTTAACTTTTTTTAGAAACTCCGATCCTAAAACTTCTGAAATACTTTTCTTAAGCAGTTCTTTTTTCAACGGTTTAGATAAAACTTTTTCTGCACCTGCTTCAATTGCAGCTAAAACATTTCTTTTATTTGTATTACCGCTTATAACAATTACGGGTATATCTTTAACATCCTTCATCAGTTTAATAACTTTTAACATCTTAACACCGTCAAGATTAGGCATCAAGAGATCCAAAATTATTAGAGTCGGTTTTATCTCGATTGCTTGTTGAACTCCTTCGAGTCCGTCATGACAAGTAACAACTTCCAATTGATATTCCCTAAAAAAGTTTTTTAATGCATGAAGGATCAAGTCGGAATCATCCACAACCAATATTTTAAGTTTTTTATCGGTGTCATTCATTGTTAGATTTTCCAAGCTTATTAATTGTAAAGGATTTGGAAGCTGTTAAACTTTGTCCGCTTTTTTTAGATGCCAGGATTATATTTTCTTTTACATTATGATAAAGTTCACCGCGAAGTATAGCGGTTTCAGCCGGGGCGTCAATTCCAAGTTTTACATTGCCATCGGATACGCTAATTATTTTAATAATTATATCACCGCCAATTCTTATTTCCTCATTGTTTTTTCTATTGAGTACTAGCATTTATTAATCTCACGTTATTCAATGAATAATTTGTAATTTACCGAATATTTATCATGATCAATGATTGACTGATAACCTTCTTTTTTGTCTTGGTTGATGTATACCGGAGCTTTAAGATTAACCGTAGTTTGATACGGGTCTTTGCTGAGAGTAACAATACCGAAGGCTTCTGTTTCATCCGATTGGGGATATGTATCATCAATTACTCTTAAACCAACCAGCGGAAAAATTAATTCCGGCTGCTCAATTGAATTAAGCCAAAAGAATAAATCATTTTCGGTTTTTATGAGAAGAAAATTCTTCAATTCTTCAAAACCGAAAAGACCGTTTTTAAAATTGAGTATATTTTCTTCTGCGAATTCTACTTCACCAAATTGTTTGTTTTTCAGTTTCATTTTTCTTTCTATTTGTTAATGATTACTATGTCTACTCTTCTGTTTTTTGCTCTTCCCGTTAGAGTTAAATTTGTTTCTACCGGTTGGTATTCCGAATAACCGACTATAGAAACCTTATCGGGATTAAGATTTTCTTTTTCAATTAAATAGTAAGCCGTATTTAATGCTCTTGCAACCGAAAGATGCCAGTTAGAAGGATATAAACTGCTTTTGATCGGAACATTGTCCGTATGTCCTTCAACACGTATATCATTAGGAAGCTTACGTATTATATCCGCAATTTTATTAAGAACAACTTGAGAATTTTCATTCAGCACCGCACTGCCGGAAGGGAATAAAATTTCATCCATAATATGAAGTGTTATTCCTCTTTCGTTTTGTTCTACTGAAATAGAACTTCCGTAATTATGTTTTTCAATTAAGTTGCTGAGTTCGGATTTAAGCTTGTCAATCGGCTGCACAGACACTTTGTTCCCAATTGTTTCGCTGTTAATAACATTAGCGCCACCGAACACGCTTCCAATTGCATTCATCATTTTTTCATATTTCATTAAGTCAATATTCGAGATAGCATAAAGAATAATGAACAAACCGAGCAAAAGAGTTATAAGATCGGCATAAGTTATTAAGTACCTGTCCTTATCGTTATTTTCTTCTGCATAAAGATTTTCCTCTAAATCTGGAACTCGAGTAGCTCTCTTTGTTCTTTTTGCGGAAGCATTCCTACTAACCTTGCTTTTAGGATCGAAGGAATCTCGCCGCTCAAGAGTGCTATTGTACCCTCCAGAGAAATCTCCATCATATGTTTTTCTTCTAAATGACATTCTTTTAATCTATCTCCAATAGGCAGCCAAATTAAATTTGCACTTAGTACTCCCCAAAGGGTCGCAATAAATGCAGTTGCAATATTCTTAATTAATAAATCGGGATCGGAACCGGCATTAGCCAAAGTCATAATTAACGCCATTACTGTTCCCAGTATTCCCATAGTTGGTGCGTATCCACCCATTTTATTAAATATTGTTACATTAGCTAAATGTCTTTCCTGTACAAGTTTCATTTCCAATCTTGCGATATCTTCGAGCATATTTGCATCAGTTCCGTCAATTCCGTATCTAACCATTTTCTTAGGGAATGCATAATTCAAAGTATTTAATTCTTTTTCGATAGCAAGTAATCCTTCTTTTCGTGCTTTTATAGAAATTGAAAAGTAAGAGTTAATCAAACCTTTCAAATCGTACTTCCGCGGGAAATAAGCGATTTTAATTAACTTAAATATTGATGTAAACTTTTCCATCCCGAAACCAATAATAGTAGCGGCAAAAGTACCACCGAATACAATTATTAAAGGCGCTATCAAAAACAAAGCTTTAAGAGAGCCTCCCTCAAGAAGAAAAGCTCCGAATATAGAAACTACACCTAACGATAAACCTAATACTCCTCCGTACATTCTCATCATAAGAAATCCAATAGTGATTTAGGAAGAATCATTGCCGACATTTTATATGAAACTTGTAATAGGTAATCATAATTCTGCATTTCAATAATTGCCTTTGCAATATCAACATCTTTTTCCGCAGAAATCATGCTTTCAATTTCTATTCTTTGATTGTCTAAAAGCGAGTTTGTATTATCAAGTGTGTTATATGTATAACCTGCTTCCGACATTCTGTTTAATAATCGCTGATGAAAAATTTTTATATCGTTAATATCATTATCGTTAACATTTAGCCCATTCTTTAGGTCATCACGAATTTTTATTATGGTATTAAAAATATCCCTTTCCTGATTTGCCGAAACAGATATTGAAGTGGAAGATGAGTCAATCCCGATAGCGTTTAAGTCTAAAATGAAATTCAATTTATGGGAAGAACTGTTTATAGAGATTTCAGTTGCACTTGATCCGTTTATTTCGATTAGGTTTCCTGAGTATTCATCGAAAGATAAATTTAGTGTATCTGATTTGACCGTGTTGCTGTCGCTGTCAACAATAGAATAGGTTAGTTTATACTCTTTATCCGAAACTTTTTCATATTCTAAATTGAGATTAAATTGATTCCCGTATGCATCATATACGGTTTGATTAGTGCTGGTAAGCGAACCAACTGCATCTGCAGAATTAAACGAACCTTGCTGAGTAAGTATGGTCCCAAAAAGTTCTGCACCGGAAATATTTGTTTTTAAGTTTACACCGTTGCCTATTTTAACAAGCGACTTACCGCTTATATCATTTACATTTTGAAGTACCGCTGATCTATCATTACTTAGTACAAAAGGCTGGGCGGAAAATGCTGTTCCTCCGAATATGTATTTGCCGTCATAGCTCATGTTAGCCGAAGTTAATATGCTGTTTAATGCATGTTCCAATTGATCGGCATAATTAGCACGGTTCTCACTGTTAATCGGGTTATTAGCTTCCGTTAGCTTGACTAATATATTTGTAATCTCTGTTTCTATTGATTCCATACCTCTAATTGTTTCATTGACAAATCCGAAACTATTCTGAATATTTTTCAGGTAGAGATCGGTATTGGAAAGTTTATCTTCCAGACGTAATACTCGTGCTGTTCCAATAGGTGAATCGGACGGTTTTAGAATGGAAGACTGACTTGCTATCTGTTTGCTCAACAAATCCATTCTGCTTTTGTTGTTAGCAATACCGTTCAAATATGTTTTGTTCATTAATAGATCGGATATTCTCATAACTATACCATAGCTAAAATAGTTTGTAACATTTCATCGGCTACTTTAATTAGTTTTGCTGAAGCTTCATACGATCTTTGAAATTTAATTACATTCGCCATTTCCTCGTCGATTGATACACCCGAATAAGAAGCCCTTTGAAGTTCAAGCTGATCTATAACCAATTTATCTGTCGCCGCCATATTATCTGCGGTTTGTTTATGATTTGCGATACCGCTTATGAGTGTTGAATATGCTTCCGAAATAGTAAGGTTATCAAATACTTTTTTGTTGGAAATTTCCGCTAATCGTAATGCCAAGTCTCCGTTACCGTTTGTACCGTCGATAGAAACCGCAATTTTATTTGGGTCATTCAAGATTTTTGAATTAATAATCATTTTACCGGAATCTGTAACTTCAAAAAAGTCAATCCCCGTTTGCGGTTGATTATCAATAGAATAACCGGTTTTATGAATATTGTTTACTTCAGTTATAATTGTATCGACTATTCTATTTAATTTATTTTCATATTCGGGAATTTTGTTTGAATAAATATCTTTTAATGCGTTTAACTCACCGCTTTTTAATGCTACAATACTTCCTCCGTTAGCGGATCTTAATGCTATCTGTCCGTCATTCTCCGCTATTTCGAAATTAACAAAGTCGGTTCCGTCTGCTGCAAAAACACCCCCGATTGAAATTGTTGCAACATTATTATTATCGTAAGAAACATTAACATTTACCAAGTTACTCAGCTCGTTAATCAAACGATCTCTTTCATCTAAGAAATCATTCGGAGAAACTCCTCTGCCCGTTGCCTCAAAAATTCTTGAGTTTAAGTTTTTGATTTGTTCAAGATAGCCGTTAATTAATGTCGTACTTGACTTAAATTCAGCAACTATATCGGTTCTGATTATATCGAAACTTTCTTTAATTGTATCAACTTTTGATGCTAATTTCTGTGCGGAATATATAACGTTATTTCGGAGCGGGACGGAATTTGGGTTTACCGATAATTCACCCCATGAATTAAAAAAACCTGTAATAAGATTTGATAACCCTAAAGTAGTCGGTTCCGAAAATACATTTTCAATTTGTCCAAGAAGGTATGATTGTTTTTCGTTATAACTGAATTTAGGATTATTGTAAAGAATTTGAGATTCTGTTAATTGATTTCTTACACGTTGAACTGTATCGAGTTTTACCCCTGTGCCCCAGATAAGCCCGGCATTAATTTCCGGGATCTCCGTATTAAAATTCACTCTTTGTCTTGAGTAATTAGGATTGGAGGCATTGGCAATATTATGTGAAGTTACATCCAATGCTCTCTGGTAAACTCCTAAACTTCGCTGCGCTATGTCAAATATTCTGCTTAGAGACATTTTACATTCTTCTATTAATAAGTGAACTATTCTTTGAACCTCTCACAGCTTGTATTATTCCTTTGATGAAAGTTCTTGATGTTTCGATAAGCATTTTATTTTGAAAATTTTTTAATTCAAGATCAGCGCTCATTATTTTTATTTCATGCAATGCTTTTAACATTCTGATGCGATGCTCACTAATTATATTATTGCCTGAAAGTTCAATAACTTCCGTTAAACTTGAAATCCCGGAAGGGATGTTCAATTCTTCTTTAAGCTGTTCGGTAAATATTTTCTGCTGCTTTGTCAAATAAGCAATGTTATTTAGACATTTCTCTTCTCTTTCCGAAAGTGAATTAAGTTCATCGTGATTTCTTTGAATCAGAACCTTTTGTTTCGATACAGATAATTCCAAAAGTTTTGAAATATTCTGTTCGATAGACTCAATTATTTCCGTAAGTTTTTTAGTATCCATGTGTTATCCATTAAAATATTTGTAATAACCAAGTACTCGGTTTACGTAATTTTCTGTTTCTTTGAATGGAGGAATACCGTTATATTTTTCGACATTTCCGGGTCCGGCATTGTATGCAGCCAAAGACAATCTAACATCACCACTATATTGTCGAAGTAATTGGGCAAAATATTTAGTCCCGCCGTAAATATTTTCAGCAGGATTGAAACTATTTTTCACCCCCATTTCCTTTGCAGTTCCATCCATCAGCTGCATTAATCCTTTTGCGTTTGCTTTGGATACTGCATCCGGTTTAGCCGCCGATTCAGCGAGTATAATAGATCGAATTAGATTTTTATCAACATTAAAATTTTCCGAGAACTTATTTATAATCGGTTCGTATTTACCCATTCTTCTTAATGAACTTTGTGATGGAGTAATTGCAGAAGAATCCGGAGTTGAATTCTCGTTATTTATGTTATTTGTTTCTTTTTTTCTTAAAGGAAATTCTACATTAAATTTTTTATCCGGGGCTATTAAGGAATCGTCCCATTTTTCTCCGGTTACCTTCAAATAAATCTGTTCAGCCAAACCAAGTTTGCTGCCTTTCGAAATTTGTGAAGCTAATTCCATTGTAAAAATTGAATCGAAATAATCTCCTCCGTAACTATCTTCTCCAAAGATTCCGCCCATAGATGAAGTCATACTTTTCAACATCATTCCGGTCAGTAAACTTTCAAAATCTTTGGAAGCTCCGGCAATTTTCTGCTTTTCATTTTTAGAATAACGACTTATATGCTCCGTTGTTTTCGGTTCTGCAATGTGTTTTAAACTATTCGTTATTTTTAATTTAATTTCTTCCATAAATCATTACATAATTACTAGTTCAGCAGTTAGTGCCCCCGATTCTTTTAATGCCTGGAAAATTGCAATAATATCTTTTGGTGATACCTTCAGAGTATTTAATGCAGCGGCAACTTCCTGAACGTTGGAAGCACCGTCAATAGCAATAGCAGATGTTGAATCCTGTTGAGCATAAGGGACCATATTGTTAAAAAGAATAGATTCGGCTCTTGAAAAGGCTCCAGGCTGAGAGATGATCGGATAAGATCTGATCGCAATATTAAGACCACCATGAGAAATTGTAACCGGCTGAATCCTTACACTACTTCCGGCAACCACCGTTCCTGTTCTTTCGTTCAATACAACTTTAGCTGTGTAGTCCGTCGATACTTCAATTGATTCAAGTTCGGATAAAAATGAAATTACTTGCTGCTGTCTTTCTGCAGGTACATTAACAATCACTTCGGAAGGATCGGATGCAATTGCGAGTTCTTGCGAAAAGAAAGCATTGATAGCTTGAGTAACATTATTGGCAGTTGTTATATCGGGCGATCTTAAAAATACTTTCAATTGATTTGAAGCAAAACCACTACCCGGCAGAGACTGTTGTAAAATTCCACCTAACGGAACTCTCCCGGCAAGAACATGATTTCTT
>DSBF01000035.1 GCA_011049495.1 Ignavibacteria bacterium | reverse complement strand
CCACCAAATAATCCTATGATCCATCATTCTGACTTCTGACTTCTTTATTCTGAATTCTTTATTCTGATTTCTTTATTCTGAATTCTTTATTCTGAATTCTTTATTCTGAATTCTGTTTTAACAATCTTACAATTTTTTATTATACTAGAATTTTAAACTTTACGACTTGCTTAAATAATGACAAAAAACCAACCGAAATATTCAAAAGATAAGATAGTTGTAAAAGGTGCTCGTCAGCATAACTTAAAAAACATTGATCTCGAGCTTCCACGGAATAAACTTATTGTTTTTACCGGTGTCAGCGGTTCCGGTAAATCATCTCTGGTCTTCGATACGATTTATGCCGAAGGTCAGAGACGATATGTTGAAAGTTTATCCTCGTACGCAAGACAATTCCTAGAAAGAATGAGCAAACCCGATGTTGATTTTATTTATGGTATAAGTCCGGCTGTTGCAATAGAACAAAAACAAGGGGCACGCAATCCTCGTTCAACAGTTGCAACAAGTACGGAGATATATGACTATCTTCGGCTTCTATTTGCCCGTATAGGTAAAACAATCTGTTTTAGTTGCGGGAAAGTTGTTACTAAAGATTCAACTACAACAGTTGTTGAATGGATAAATAATCAAACCGAAGGAGGAAAATATTATCTTGCTTATCCCCCGCCGCTTCATGAAGGAAGAAAATTAAAAGATGAAATTGATCTTCTCAAACGAAAAGGTTTTTTCAGAATATTTTATAAAGACAAATTATATGATCTAAACGAAGAAGAAATTAAAACCAATTCAAAAGAAGAGATCTATGTTGTAATCGATAGATTCAAATCAACTAAAGACGATATCAGGGCTAAGCTTGCCGATTCGATCGAAACTACTTTTAAGGAAGGTGACGGCAGACTTGCAATTATTAACGCAGATACAAATGAGATAAAAGTATTTACAAAATATTATGAATGCTGCGGTATTCGGTACGAAGAACCGGAGCCCCGGTTCTTTTCATTCAATAATCCGTTCGGAGCCTGCCCGGTTTGCCAAGGATTTGGACGTACAATGGATTATGATATGGATCTCATAGTTCCCAATCCGAAATTAAGTTTAGCCGAAGGTGCAATTGCACCATGGCGAAGCGTTAAATACAGTAAATACTTACGTGACTTAATTCGATCAGCAAAAGAAAATAATATCCCAATAAATGTTCCTTTTGAAAAACTAACCGAAGTACAATATCAAAAAGTTAAAGAAGGTTTCAAAGGTTACATTGGCATTGATGGATTCTTTGAAAAGTTGGAAAAGAAAACTTATAAAATGCATATTCGCATTTTGTTAAGTAGATATCGAGGATACAATACTTGCAAAGCTTGTAAAGGTTCACGTTTACGAAGAGAAGCATTGCAGGTTAAAGTTGATGATCATTCAATGTATGATATAATTAAAATGTCGATTGAACGCGCTCACAAATTTTTTGAAATATTACAGCTTACCGAATATGAAGAAAAAATTGCAGATAGAATTCTTAAAGAGATAAGAAAAAGATTATCATTTCTTAATAATGTCGGACTCGGTTATTTGACTTTGGATCGACTAAGCTCAACACTTTCCGGCGGAGAAACTCAGAGAATTAATTTGGCAACTTCACTCGGTTCAGCATTGATAGGCACTCTTTATGTTTTGGATGAACCAACTATTGGCTTACACCCAAGAGACAACTCAAGACTTATCAAAATATTAAAATCACTTCGCGATATCGGTAATACGGTTTTGGTAGTTGAACATGATTCGGAAATGATGGAAGAGGCAGATTTAATAGTTGATATGGGTCCGCATGCAGGAGTTAATGGAGGGCAAATTGTCGCAATCGGAACACATGATGAGTTAATTAATAATTCTGATTCGCTCACAGGTAAGTATTTATCTAAAACTATTTCAATTCCCATACCGACAGAAAGAAACACAAAAGAAACACCGGTAATAAAAATTAAAGGAGCACAAGAAAACAACCTAAAAAATATTGATGTAGAAATTCCTTTAAAGAAATTTGTTGTTGTTACCGGCGTCAGCGGCTCCGGTAAAAGTACTCTTATCCACGATATACTTTACGGCGGCATTGCAAAAATGTTCGGACAGAATCCTCCCAGTATAGGAAAATACGATTCAATTGAAGGAACAAAATTTATTGATGAAATAGAGATTGTTGACCAATCCCCTATTGGTAAAACACCCCGCTCAAATCCTATAAGTTATGTAAAAGGATTTGAACATATTCGCGAGCTTTTTGCAAACACTCCTCAAGCAAGAGCACGCGGCTACAAACCCGGCTTCTTTTCTTTCAATGTGCCGGGAGGTAGATGTGAAACATGCAGCGGTGAAGGTTATGTAAAAATTGAAATGCAGTTTCTTGCGGATTTGTATCTTGAGTGCGATGACTGTAAAGGTACCAGATACAAAAAAGAAACACGGGAAATTACTTACCGCGGAAAAAATATTGTTGATGTTCTTAATATGACCGTAGATGAAGCTCTCGATTTCTTTAAGAATGATGATAAAATTAATAAATACCTCCAAGTTTTATCGGATGTTGGATTAGGTTACATAAAACTGGGACAGCCGTCAAATACTCTATCAGGCGGTGAAGCACAAAGAATTAAATTAGCACTTCATCTCTCAACACAAAAAAAGAACAGGCACACGCTTTTTATATTTGACGAACCGACAACAGGACTGCACTTCGATGATATTTCAAAACTGTTGAATTGTTTTAAAATGCTTATAGAAAATAAAAACTCCGTTTTGATAATTGAGCATAACTTAGATATAATTAAGAATGCAGATTACGTAATTGACCTTGGACCGGAAGCAGGAGATAAAGGCGGAAAAATTGTTGCAGCGGGAACTCCCGAAGAAATCGCCAAAGTTAAAAACTCTTATACAGGTCAATACTTAAAAAAAGTTTTATAACAGTACGATTCATTTTCAAACTAAAAACTAATATTAAAATAATTATATCATCATCTTAATTTTTGTATAAATTAATTTTAGAATTAGCAAATATTCTGCAACCTTTTATAAATTTTGGTTGTTGAATTTCCCGACTTTTATTTATTCGATGCACTTTTTTGATTAATTATTTTGTTCACTATTGCGAGGTTTTTGATGAGCAGATATAATGAAATCAAGAATATTGCTATTATAGGAGATTATCCTCCCCGTAAATGTGGAATTGCTACTTTCACTTCAGATTTAAGAAATGCACTCAACTCCAATTTTCATCAAGTAGAAACTTTTGTTGTGCCTGTAAACGATATTGAGGAGGGTTATGATTATCCTCCCGAAGTTAGGTTTGAATTTAATGAGAATGATATTAATGGTTACAAAATGGCGGCGGATTTCATTAATTTCAGCAACGCCGATGTAGTTTCTCTTCAGCACGAATATGGAATTTATGGTGGTAATGCGGGTAGTTATATTTTAGCTCTGCTACGTGAGTTGAAAAAACCTGTTGTTACAACTCTTCATACCATATTAAAACAACCTTCACCCGATCAAAAAAAAGTACTGCTTGAATTGAGCAACCTTTCCGATCAGTTAGTGGTTATGACTGAAACCGGTGAAAATTTTTTACGGGAAATTTACGGTATCAATAAAAATAAAATTTCATTAATACCTCACGGCATACCTGATATGCCCTTTGTTGATCCGAACTATTATAAAGACCAATTCGGGGTTGAAGGTAAAAACGTTATTTTAACTTTTGGATTGCTCTCTCCCAACAAAGGTATTGAAAATGTATTAAACGCTTTACCATACGTTATTAAGAAATTCCCCAATACCGTTTACATCGTATTAGGCGCAACACACCCCAATCTATTGAAGTTGGAAGGAGAAACTTACAGATTATCACTCGAAAAATTGACCAATGATCTCGGCATTCAAAAGAATGTAATTTTTTACAATCGTTTCGTAGAAATTGATGAGCTAAAGGAGTTTATAGGCGCAACGGATATTTATATTACCCCCTATTTAAACGAAGCTCAGATTACTTCGGGAACTTTAGCGTATTCTTTCGGATGCGGTAAAGCGGTTATATCTACACCTTATTGGCATGCTAAAGATTTACTTTCAGATAATAAAGGTATAATAGTTCCTTTCAGCGAACCGGCGAAAATAGCCGAAGCAATTCTTGAACTTTTGGAAAACGAAACTAAACGTCATTTAATCAGAAAAAATGCATACGTTGCCGGAAGAGAAATGACATGGAATAACGTTGCTTCTCTTTATCTAAATACATTTGAAAAAGCAAGAAGAACGAATCGTTTAGTTACTTCAAAACCATTTTCAATTAAAACATTAGATGAGATAGGTGAAGGGCTACCCAAAATTAAACTTGATCATCTTGAAAAATTAACTGATTCGACAGGCATTTTCCAACATGCTCGCTTTTCATTCCCCCACTTTCAAGATGGTTACTGTCTAGATGATAATGCGCGTGCAATTATATTAAGTCTTCTTCTCGGCGATGTAAACCAATTGACTAATCAAGCAAAAGGAAATATGCAGACTTATGCTGCTTTCATAAACTATTCTTATAATGAAAAAGCAAAACGGTTCCGCAATTATATGTCATTCGATAGAAGATGGCTCGAAAATGCAGGCTCGGATGATGCTCAAGGAAGAGCAATTTGGGCACTCGGCGCTATCTCCGGAAAATCTGCCGATGATGATATTCGTTCCTGGGCAATTCAATTTTTCGATCGAACCGTTTCTATCCTTTCGGAATTAACTTCTCCGAGAGCTTGGGCGTTCGGGTTACTTGGCATTCACGAATATTCAAAACGGTTTAAGGGTGATAGATTAGTAAATAAGATTCGAACCGAATTAACAGACAGATTAGTTAATCATTATCAAAGCGTAAAGGATAAGAATTGGATTTGGTTTGAAGAAATCCTTTCATATGATAATGCAAAATTACCCCACGCTCTTATTGCGTCTGCTCAAGATACAGACGATAGCACTTTGCTTGAAATAGGATTAGAAACGCTCGATTGGCTTATGAAAATTCAGACTTCGGGTTTCGGCTACTTTAGACCAATCGGTTCAAACGGATTTTACCCTAAAGATGGAAAGCGCGCAGAATTTGACCAACAACCTCTTGAGGCGCATTCCTCTGCGTCGGCTTGCTTAGAAGCATATTATGTAACCGAAGATAAATATTGGTTTGATAAAGCAAAGCTTGCGTACGAATGGTTCGTCGGTAAAAACGATTTGAATCTGTCTATTTATGATCCTTATTCGGGAGGCTGCAGAGATGCTTTACACGTTGACCGAGTTAACCGAAATATGGGTGCCGAATCAACTTTGGCTTATCTTTTAACAATTACCGAACTCCATTTAGTTCAGAACATGCTGCATTTATTCAAAAAACCAACTGATAAGGTAAGCTCATCAACAAATATATTAAGTGAAAGTGTAAATTAATGCGGAATCTTAAATGATCGAACGAAAAAAAATCTTTTTATTTCCCAATTCAAAAAGAGTAATACTTCGCCCACTTGAGCATCCGGAGGAAAGCATCCGTTATAAAATAATTGCAAGAATATTTTCTCTTTCCGAAAACGAAGTTCAAAGAAATATAGAAATCTTAAATGAAAAGTTTGGGAAGAGGCATAAACACTTCAAGAAATTTTTACTTGATAGATTTGATGATCATTCATCATATCTTTTTATGGACTCACAACTTTCCGAAGAACGCAAATTGCTGATAGGCGCATACTTTGCACAAGAATACTCGTTCGAATCAGCAGCATTATTTAATCCCTCTATTGTACCGTTTGCAAAAGATGAACAATCCGGTGATTCACACAAGTATGTTATGAGTCTGCGTGCAACAGGTGAAGGTCATATTTCGTCAGTCACATTCCGTGAAGTATATATAGATGGTAATAACAACATCGAAGTTAAAGAAGCCTCTCCCTATGCATCACTTCCCCACTATATCGATACAAAAACATATGATAAAGAAACCTGGACTAAAAAATTATTTGAACAAGATTTACTGACGGTCTTTTCGGAAGAAATTGTAAAATTTTTACCGGATCAATTCACAATTAAAGACCTGCAAAAAACTATACGCTACATCAAAAAGCGAAATCATAATTTGGACGGTTCGATGCAGAAGATTATTAATGGAATGATTATGACTGCACTATCTAACTATGATATTGAATTCGATAGAGAATATAGTTTATCAGAAAGGATCATCTTTCCAAATTCACCGTTTGAAATAAACGGTATTGAAGATGCAAGATTTACAAAGTTTAATGATGATAACGGAGTAGAAAATTATTATGCTACTTATACGGCATACGATGGCTCTTTTGTTGTTCCGCAGATGATAGAAACTAATGATTTCAAACACTTTAAAGTATCTACTCTTAGCGGCGATGCCGTCCAAAACAAGGGATTTGCGCTTTTCCCCAAAAAGATTGATAACAAGTATGTTATGCTTTCTCGTCAGGATAAAGAGAATTTATTTATTATGTACTCAGACCAATTATATTTTTGGCACGAAAAGAAAATACTAATAAGACCCCACCATTCTTGGGAATTTAGTAAAGTGGGGAACTGTGGTTCACCTATTGAGACAGAAGAAGGCTGGATTGTACTAATTCATGGTGTTGGTCCGTTAAAACAATACTCAATTGGTGCTATTCTTCTTGACATTGAGAATCTGGGCAATGTTATAGGCAGATTAAACGAACCGTTAATAACACCTAACGAAGAAGAACGAAATGGTTATGTACCTAATGTTGTTTATACCTGCGGAGGGACTATACATAACGATCAACTAATAATACCTTATGCATTTTCAGATATGGCTACCACTTTTGCTACTGTTGATTTAAAAAAACTTTTAAAGAAAATGAAAAAATAATTTTAGCAGTATAAGAGGAAAAATGTTCTTACTCTTACGATTTCCCGTATTGCATTTTGTTGTCATTCCAGCAACAATTTGTTAAAATAGCTCTACTAAAAACTTTGGAGGATGCTTTGGCGGAAAAATACTGGCTAATTAAATCTGAACCAGATGTTTATTCAATTGATGACTTGAAGAAAGATAAAAAAACACATTGGGATGGAGTGCGTAATTACCAAGCTCGAAATTTTATGCGTGATGAAATGAAGAAAGGTGATAAGGTTATTTTTTATCACAGCAATAGCGAACCGCCGGGTGCTGCCGGTATCTGTGAAGTTGTAAAAGAAGGTTACCCCGATTTTACTGCTTTTGATCCGGAAGACAATCATTACGATCCCAAAAGTAAAGAAGACAATCCAACTTGGATTATGGTTGATGTAAAGTTTATAGAAAAATTTAAAAACTTAGTTCCATTGGGAAAAATTAAAGCGAATCCGAAACTGAAGAATATGAAACTCGTCCAACGCGGAAACCGTTTATCAGTTATGCCGGTAACTAAAAAAGAGTTTGATGAAATAGTAAAAATGGGGAACTAACTCTTTGTGCCTTTGCACCTCAGCGGGTTATTTTCATTGACTCACCGCAGAGAAGCCACGACGCAAAGATAAATCGATGAACCTAAAAAGAGTAAACCAACAGAAAGATGTGCAATACGGAAATGGTCCGGTAATTTATTGGATGCAGCGTGACCAAAGAGTAAATGATAATTGGGCTTTAATTTATGCAATTGAGAAAGCGAAAGAATTAAAAACACAACCTATTGTTATATTTTGTTTAGTTCCAACTTTTCTGCAAGCCACATTACGGCAATACGGTTTTATGTTGAAAGGATTGGAAGAAGTTGAAAAATCCCTCACCAAATTCAACATCCCTTTTTATTTACTTCTGGGAGAACCAGGTAGCGAAATTCCAAAATTTGTGAAGCGGACAAAGGCTTCAGCTCTTATTTCCGATTTTAATCCGCTTAGAGTAGTGCGTAATTGGAAAAAGGAAGTAATGGCAAAACTTGAGATTCCGTTTTTCACTGTTGATGCTCACAACATTGTTCCGGCATGGGAAGTTTCAAACAAACAAGAATTCGGCGCCTATACAATTCGTCCGAAAATAAAAAGACAGCTTGATCAATATCTCGATGAGTTTCCTAAACTCGTAAAACAAAAATCGCATAATATAAAAAGTGAAAAAGTTGATTGGAATAATGCCCGCAAGAAATTAAAAATAAATTTTGATGTAAACGAAGTTGATTGGATAAAACCGGGTGAAGAAGCTGCGTTAAAAATATTGGATTCATTTTTTGAGGAACGACTTTCCGGCTATAACGAGAAAAGAAACGATCCGAATGAAAATGTGTCCTCTAATCTCTCGCCTTATTTACACTTCGGACAAATTTCAGCACAGCGAATTGCTCTTGAAACATATAAACGAA
Source organism: Ignavibacteria bacterium (assembly GCA_011049495.1). GTDB lineage: Bacteria > Bacteroidota > Ignavibacteria > Ignavibacteriales > Melioribacteraceae > SURF-28. The sequence goes on along the minus strand of DSBF01000035.1, from coordinate 6,315 downwards.
AATACAGCGTTGAAACAAAAGATGCATTTTTAGAAGAGCTAATTGTTCGAAGAGAACTCTCGGATAATTTTTGTTTTTACAATAAAAATTATGATTCGTTTGACGGCTTCCCGGAATGGGCTAAGAAAACTTTAAATGAACACAGAAAAGACATACGTGAAGTCACATACCATTTAGAACAGTTTGAAAAAGCAAAAACACACGATGACCTTTGGAATGCCGCACAAATAGAGATGGTTAAGACTGGCAAAATGCACGGATATATGCGAATGTACTGGGCAAAAAAAATTCTTGAGTGGACGGAAACCCCTGAAGAAGCTTTGGAGTACTCTATCTATTTAAATGATAAATATGAACTTGACGGACGAGACCCTAACGGATATGTCGGATGTGCGTGGTCAATCGGCGGTGTACATGATAGAGCCTGGACAGAAAGACCCGTCTTCGGCAAAATTCGATATATGAATTACAACGGCTGCAAAAGAAAATTCGATGTGAAAAGATATATAGACAAGTTTATATGATTCCACCTTGCGTCTTAGCAATGGGGCTAAAGCCCTTTTTTGTTTTATGCTTTTTTATCCGTCGGTTAAAGAGTGTGTTGCATAACTACTAGATTGCCTGACTTTGAAGTCGGGGATTAAAATAACAAAAATTACTTCGGGCTTTAGCCCCATTGAAGTCTCATAAATTGGACTGAAGCCCGTAGTGTAGTGAATTATATAAATCCCGATTGTTTTTCGTTGATTCACCGCTAACACGTAAAGTTGTAGTTACTCAACATAAACCGCAGTACCGTAAACTAAAATTTCCGCTGCGTTTGCCATTAAATAACTTGTTGAGAATCTGCAATCAACAACTGCATTTGCACCGAGTGCTTTAGCTTCCTCTAACATTCTATCTATTGATTGGTCACGTGATTCGGCAAGCAATTTTGTATATTCTTGAATTTCTCCGCCGAATATATTCTTGAAGACAGCTAAAATATCCTTACCGATATGACGCGCACGGATTGTATTGCCCCGTACTACTCCAAATGTTTTTTTAATTTCTTTACCTGCAATTTGTGAAGAAGTAGTTATTATCATCGCTGTATCTCCCTGTATTTATCTTTTTTACTTGAAGCAAGTTTTTCTCGGATAAGTGAAAAAATTAAAATTGCCAAACTAATAACAAAAACTATTATCAATATTTTCATAAAGCCCGGTATATTCGTATCTGCGAGCAAATTTGTTATTGCTTCGTAAATACCGTAGCCTGCAATAATAATTGCGGATATAGAAATTAAAATCCATGCAATGCCCCGCTCAATGCGGTTATAAATATTAAGCCAATATCCATCCCAAAATTCTTTACCCGGATTTTTTAATGACATATTCATAAGCACTCCTTTAATTTTTTTCTGCTCTTCATAATCCATTTTCAACTGGGGATTAGTTTCAAGCAACTGATTAAATTCATTCTGCTCATCAGTGTTAAGTTCACCTTCAAGAGCTAATTCAAATAAATAGATTTCTCGTTCCTTCATAACATTCATTTCATTTTGTTTGCTAATTTTTTTCTAGCATAAAATAATTTAGACATAACCGAACCGAGTGGAATATCAAGCATTTCTGCTATTTCTTTATAACTGTAATTTTCAAATTCTTTTAGCATTATAATTTCTCTGTCGGAATGTTCCAATTGGTTCAATGCCCATTTAACTTTTTCTATTGCTTCATTTCTTTCTAACTCAGATTGGATATCACTTTCGTCTTTATATTCTATCCCTTCAATAAAGTAATGTTTGTTTTTGTTATCACGAATAAAATTCAGACATAAGTTGCGTAATATTTTGTAATACCAGGTAAAAAATTTTCTTTCGGGATCAAATTTCGAAAAATTATTATACGCACGAAGAAAAGCTTGCTGTGATAATTCCATCGCATCATCATGATTGCCGACAATTGCAAGTGCGGAATAATATGCACGTTTCATATTTTCCTTTGCAAGTTTTGTGAACAAATTTTTATCCGCCTGTTTTTTCAACTTTCCCCAAATTCGTATATATGATACACTTAAACTAATTATTTATTCAAAATATTTGTATTGATTTTGTGTTTAACGAGATTTATTATCATTTTAAAATAAAAAGAAAGGACTGCCATGCGACTTTTAATTTATGCTTTCTTGTTTGCTTTTATAATGAGTTATTCAATATCAGCACAGTTACGTTATGTTCAAGCATTCCCGAATCTTTCTTTCAATGCACCGGTTGATATTCAAAATGCAGGGGACGCTACAGATAGACTTTTCGTACTCGAACAAGAAGGGAAAATAAGAGTTTTTCAAAACGACTCACTCACGGCTACTTCGGAGGTTTTTCTCGATTTAATCAATAAGGTATTATTCGGCGGTGAACAAGGTTTACTTGGTTTAGCTTTTCATCCTAACTATAAAGAGAACGGATTTTTCTATATAAATTATACGACAAGTAATCCGAGAAGAACAGTCGTATCAAGATTTTCAGTTTCGCAAAACAATCCTAATCAAGCCGATCCAAACAGTGAGTTTATTTTGTTGGAAGTCGGGCAGCCATACAGTAATCATAACGGAGGGCAGACTTCATTTGGTCCCGATGGCTATCTATATATTTCTCTCGGTGACGGCGGCAGCGGGGGTGATCCTTTAAACAATGGACAGGATAGAACAACTCTTTTAGGAAATATTCTTAGAATTGATGTCGATAATCCCGATCCCGGTTTGAATTACGGAATTCCGGATGATAATCCTTTTGTAGGTAACACAGCCGGGTGGCGTGAAGAAATTTATGCTTACGGACTTCGTAATGTTTGGCGCTTTAGTTTTGATCCTGTAACTAATAAACTTTGGGCTGCCGATGTCGGTCAAAATGCTTATGAAGAAATAAACATAATTGAAAAAGGAAAGAATTACGGTTGGAGAATTATGGAAGGTTTTCATTGTTACAATCCACCAACAAATTGTGACCAAACCGGTTTGGAACTACCTGTTTGGGAATATGCTCACAATGATCCCAACGGCGGACAATCAATAACAGGAGGTTTTGTATATAGAGGAAATAATGCATCAGAATTATACGGTGGCTATGTTTACGGAGATTTTGTAACAGGAAGAATTTGGGTTTACTTCCATAGTGAAAATCCAACCAATATGCTCATATTTAATAATACCAGGTTAGCAATTTCTACTTTTGGAGTTGACGAAAATAACGAACTCTATTTTGCTTCATATGGTAACGGAAGAATCTATAAATTCATTGGGAAACCGACAAGTGTTGACGATGAGGGTAAGTTAAAAATTAACTATCAACTTTATCAAAACTATCCTAATCCGTTTAATCCCGACACTGTAATTTCATTTTACTTATCTAAACCCGAAGTAGTAAAATTGGAAATCTATGACGGATTGGGAAAACTTGTTGAAGAAATTTTTTACGGAACAGCCGAGATAGGATTGAACAAATTTGTTTGGAGCGGAAAAAATTATGCAAGCGGTGTCTATTATTTCAAATTAACATCACAAAATTTTTCTGATACTAAGAAAATGGTTTTAATGAGATGATTTTAATATAGAACTTTTCTAATAATTTTCTAATATCGAACAAAATAACTTGTGAACTTCGTGCATCCTTTGTGTACTTAGTGGTTAATAAATTTATTAAGAAAATCTTTTTTAGAAGATTCATACCCAAAATAAATTCGCACGCTGAAGAAGTTTCTTCAATAAGACCCATAGTACAATTTTAATTATATTGATTCTACTTAAAAGAATTGTTAGCTTATATTTAGTCTTGAACAAGAGGGTAAGGACATGAAAAGAATAACACTATTTTTGTTTATTGCTCTAGGTACAGCTATAATAATTGGACAACCAAAAACTTCCCAAAAGCTTAATGAAAACCTGAGTGTATATAATATTATTGATGTTAATAATATCCGGTTTTATATCAAGGACTATAATTTAGACGCAAGTTACAGAACCGGTGGCGATGCAAATTGGTTTATTGAAAAATATAATGGTATGGGTTTGGTTTTTGATCACGGGATGTGGTTAACAGGAAAAATAAACGACAATGTTAAATCCGGTATTCGTGAGTGGTGGTATCAATATTCGCCCGGACCAATTATAGATGGTCAGCCTGCTTTAATTTCTCACCCTGAAAATTCCGACAAATACCGTATCTATAAAATTACTGAAGGTGATGATGAAACTAATCCGGATTATGCAGATTGGCCTGTTGAGTTCGGTGCACCGGTTAACATGAGCGGCAATCCGAAATTATACGGTAACCAGATGTTGTGGACTGTTTACAATTTATTTGATACTAATTTTGTTCCGGCTAACAGTTCCTATATTCCTACAAGTGAAGAAAAGTTAAATTACATATTGCCCGTCGAAGTAAGAGAAACCGTTTATGCTCATGCTTCAATAACAAATAAAGATGATGATCTTCTTTCCAACATTATATTTATTGAATACGAATTTATCAACAAAGGTGATGTCCAAATTGATTCTACATTTTGGGGTTTCTGGACGGATATTGATTTTGCAGATTTTATGGATAATAACCCGCTAATTGACACAACGTATCAACTTGGTTTATGTTATTCTTCTAAAGATATTTCAGGAATATTTGCAGAAGGGACACCCGCGGTGGGATATACTCTGTTATTTGGACCTCAAGTTGAATCACCGAGCTCAACAGCAGTTTATAAAGGGAAAGAAGTTGAAGGCAAAAAAAATCTTAAGCTAAATACATTTCATCCGATAATGGATGATTCTATTTACATGCCTGCGGATAGCAATAACGTCTACCCTAATCACTTAGAAGTAAATAACTTGATGGGACCGATTTATGTTTATACTCAAGCATGGAATGTTGCACGAGGAAACGGGGCTTATAATATTCCCTATTACGACCCTTATAATGATGAGTTTACGAATTTTCCGTTTAGCGGTGATCCGGAGAATGAAGAAGGCTGGTATGCTTATCAAAACAATCCCGGTCATACACTTGGCAGCGGTGCAGGATTCGTTTTCTTTGCCGGTCCATTTGATTTCGCACCTGCAGACACTCAGTGGGTAATGCTTGCTTTAATTCCTGCTTTAGGTGAAGACAATTTTGATTCTATCACAAAGTTGAAAAACAAAGTAGATGAACTTAGAAACATGCCTTATGATTCATTGTCAGTTTCAAGTAGAATAATTACATCTGCTGATAATAATGCCGAGCAGCTTCCGTTGAAGTATGAATTGATGCAGAACTATCCAAATCCATTTAACCCTGTTACCAGAATTGAATACTCTCTTCCAAATACTGCAAATGTTAAACTCGAGATTTTCAATGTGCTTGGAGAAAGGATTGAAATTTTATTTGAAGGATTACAACAACCGGGTAAATACTCTGTTGACTGGAATGCGTCAAAATATTCAAGCGGCGTATATATTTTTAAAATGACAAGCGGTTTTTATATTAATAGTAAGAAGATGATATTGGTTAAATAAGACACTAATTTCACGAATTAACACGAATTAACTTGAATTGAAATTCATGAGATTCGGGTCTTAGGACTAAATTACTAGGCGACAAATGTCGTAATAGTAAATAATCTTGAAACTAGTTTTGATGTAAGAGAAAGATTAAGAAAGTAAAATGCGATCTTAGTCTTTCTCTGATACAATTATTTACTTATAAAAATAAATCCCTCCTTCATTTGTGCCATTATTAAAAATTGTTAAAAACTTTTCATCCATTTTTATTTCGTAAGTTTGCGGGTCGACATATTGAGCAATTATCTCAACCGAATCGTCTTCGTAAATCCGCAGCTTAACATAATTATAAACGTAGCCATAAAACGGATGATTAATTAAAACAGTTTCCGAACAAGATATGTAAGCTTTGTCATTTCTTACAACTCCCTTTTCATGATAGCCTCGATAATTAAAAATATTTACGGTCAATTTTAATAAAGAATAAGTAAATTTAGAAAAAGAAAAAATTATTATGACTACACACACTTATCCTTTCATTGCGCGTTTAATTTATCGCTGGGCAAATATTCCGCTAACGATAATTTTAGTTTTCTATTTGATTGTATACATAATTGCAACTTTTTATCAATGGTATTACATAATTGCTGTATTATTTGAATTAGCTATTCTTTATTTCTTGAATAGGCATTACATACGCGGGTATAAACTCTTTCCATACAAAATATCAATTGATAACGAGAAAATGATTTGTGAAAATTTTTTCTTTTCGAAAAAATCACATACTATATACCATAGTGATAT
>DSBF01000345.1 GCA_011049495.1 Ignavibacteria bacterium | reverse complement strand
CATTTCATAATAGGAATTTATTTTTAGAGAGGTTAGATATGAATTTAATAAATAATCTTAATTATATTGTGTTTTGTTGTATGTTAGGGATAGAAGCTTTTTCACAGGGACAATATTATTTCCCAACAGATGGAATTAATAACAATTCATTACTCACAAGAAGTATTGACCACATTTCTACTTTACCGCCACTGAAAAACAATAATTCTGCTGGAGTTTTGGATAGTCTTATTTATATAAGTACACATGGTGATAGAAATAGAATCGCATATTATTATAATGATGATTTATCATTATATTATTTCACAAATGCCGATTGGTATAATGGCGAATGGATTATTTCTGGAAAGCATACGAACACATACGATTCTAAAGGAAATCTCGAATCAGTTCTTTGGGAATGGTTTAATACATCATCACAAGAATGGCTCAAAGACGGGAAGGAAATTTATGCTTATGATTCGTTGGGAAATAGAGTTTTTAGTTTGCATCAGTTTTTCAATGGTGAAGAATTTGTAAATAATTATAAGTATGATAATTATTTCAATGGTACTATTTTGATATCATCAGTTCAACAAAGCTGGATAGATGATAGCTGGGTAAACGGGTCTAAACATATTTATACACATACTCCAGAGAACCTCAATGATACAATTTTATATCAGGTTTGGACAAATGATCAATGGAAAAATTACAATTTAACTATTTATGAATACGATGAATCGTTGAATAAAAAAACTATTCAAAGAAAAGTTTGGCAAGAACAACAATGGATTGATTTTGCTTTTGGACAATTTGATTATGATGAAAACAACAATTTAATTCTTGAAAACTGGCAAATGTTAGCAAGTAACAAGTGGGAAAACTGGTTTCGAATATTTTATGGATATGATGCCGATAATAATTTAATCTATCTATTTAACGAAGAATGGGAAAATGACCAGTGGATTCCAGAAAATGGACTTCTAATGGTTACGAATCCAGATGGTATAATACACGGGTACTTAGCTGAGGTAATATTGTTATACTATAGCAAACCAACAAGCGTAAAAAGTGAAAAAATTATTGCTGATGGATTTCATCTTCTTCAAAACTACCCAAATCCGTTTAATCCGACAACAACCATCAGTTATAGTTTGCCTCAAAAAACCTTTGTTAAGATAAAAGTATATAACTTGCTCGGGGAAGAAGTAACATTATTAAAAAATGAAGAACAAATAGCCGGAGAATACACCCTGGAATTTGATGCAGAAAAATTACCAAGCGGTGTTTATATAATAAACATGAACTCCGGAAGTTATAACAAATCTGTTAAGGCAGTTTTATTAAAATAAATGAAAATATCCCCGGGATTTTTCAAAAATAAAATGATTGCAAAAAATTTCTTCTATTTCTAATCATTTGATAAATCCCGGGGATTTCCAAACTCAAAAACTCAAATCAAAAACAAGCCCCGCATAGAAACTCCTTCCCAATGTTCCGTAAAAAAGAACTTCTTCATAATCGGCATCAAATAAATTCTCAACTCTGCCGAATAGTTTCATATTCGAAAGCAATTTATAGTTTACCGTAAAATCAATTATTGTATAACTTTCAAGTTTAACTCGAGCCGAAGGGAAAGAAGAAAAATCTTCATCCTCACGTTCTCCAATATATCTTATGGAGGTATTCAAATTGAGTTTTTCTATAGGATTATATGAAAGTGATAATGTCAATTTATCCTTTGGTCGGCGTATTAATTTTGACTCCGATTCGTTACTCAAATCAACTGCATCGGTATAAGTATAAGTTAAATGTGCATAAAAATTATTCGATTGAAAAGTAACGAAAGATTCGATTCCTTTTGTCTGCGCTTCATTAATATTAATCGTTACAAAATTTTGATCGAACCCGAACATGTTTTCGAATTTCATAGAAAAGTAAGTTGCACCGAAAGAAAATCCGCTTCCGAAGAAATATTGTTCAAATCCCAAATCCCACCCTGAATTTTCTTCAGGTTTCAAATCCGGGTTACCAAATGCAGGATCGAACAAATAAAATAACGACGGTGCTTTAAATCCTGTACCATAATTAGCTTTTAGTTTTGTGTTTGTTTTATCGAAAAAATAAGCTGCTCCGAATTTATAAGTAGAATGACTTCCGAATTTCTCATTATCATCAAATCGAATTCCTGCAATTGCAGAAAGACCGCCGTCGAGAATTAACTGGTTTTGAAGAAAAGCAGAGTTTGTCCGCATTTCTTGAGAAGGGAATACACTTTCAAAAGGACCCCATTCACTCATAGAAATATATTCGGTGTTGGCTTTTTCAAGCTCGGTTTCTAATCCAACTGTAACAACGTTGTAAGGAATAAATGTAAGATTGTTAAGCCATTCAAATTTTGTGCGGGTTGCGTTTGTAAAATTTGTTGAAGAGCCGGGATTATTATCATCCGGTTCATCAATAGATTTACTTATTCTTCTAAGAACCGAACCGCTTAATTTTTGTTTCCATTTATTGTCGAATAAATTGTAATTAATAGCAGCGTTAAAAATATTCTCTTCAATATCATAAGTATAATTCGGATCATCTCCGAACTGAGTTCCTTGATCTAAATCTGTTGATGTATCTGTAAATCTATAGTTAAGTGATAGTTTTAAGTTATCTAATAGCTGCGCAGAAAGAAAAGAAGAGAAAGAATTGTTTGAATAACCGTCTTTCTCGGTGTTGCCGTATTTTTCGTTTGCTGCAGATATTCCTTCCGTTGCGAGACGTGAAAAGTTTACAGAGTAATTAAATAAATTATAACTTCCGGTTAATTGTCCACTGCCTCTATAATAACTGTTTGAACCGCCTTCGGTTTGAAGTGATATTTTGTTTACGTCACTTCCTTGTTCTGTAAAAATATTGATAATACCCGCAAGAGCATCTGAGCCGTAAAGGGTGCTTTGTGGTCCGCGCACAATTTCAATTCTCTCAATGTTGGCAGTTTGTAAATTTGATAAATCGTATGCATTGCTCGGTGAACTTGGATCGTTTACTTCAACTCCGTCAATTAATACTAACGTATGGTTTGCATTTGCACCGCGCATAAACAGACTATTTAGTTTTCCAAGTCCGCCTTGTTGTGCAATGGAAATGCCGGGAACCTCACGCAATAATTGAAGAACCGTAGATGAGTTTGATCTTTGAATAACAGATTTGTCAATAATCGAATAAGAACTCGAAATATTTTGAACTTCGGTTGGATATTTTGTTGCTGTTACAAGAACATCACTCAAAGATATTTTAAGTGTATCTTCCTGTGCGAAAGTTGAAAAAGTAAATAGTAGTAAAAACAAAAAAGAATAATAATATTTCATTGAAGTTACCTCCTTATAAGGTGTAACTTCGTGGGCGTGATGTAACGTGATATTTGAAATTTACGTTCATAACCTCACCCGCGAAGGTTAATTAGTTGTTGAATGCTTACGGCAGGTCTCCTGGCTTAGGACATCGTTCAGCGCCTTCCCATCCCGACTTATCGAGTCAGTGGCATATTGCTGAAGACTTTTGTACGTCCTTTACAGTTGCGGGGCAGCACCGGAATTTAACCGGTTTCCCTAACGCCGTAAGTTTGTTTAAGAACTTATCTAAACTTAATTAAGAATTTCTTAGTGAGCAAATAAAATCTATGTTGGAGTGTTAAATTTTTGCAGGGTTGTGTAGATACAGAATTTTTAAAATTTTATCTTGTTCTGCATTATGCGGTATTTAGATATTTCCGTTCGTAGCTTTATATTACTTGATACTATTTGAGCAATTGCATCTTTTTGGTGATTGTATTGCTGCTTGCTCTTAATCTATAAAAATATGTTCAGCTCGGAAGGTTTGTTGCGTTAAATGAAACCTCGTAATTGCCAATGGGTTTTTCATCAATACTAATAGCTTTTTCATAGCTACCTCCTTTTTATTTATTATTTTACACTGTTACCAAAACCCAAGAAAGACCCCAAAAGCCTTTTCAAACCTTTGGTAACTGCATAAAATATATATTTTCTAAACCGGTGTATTGGTTTTCTATAAGAATAATAAATCATCTACTTTAATTGTTTTAAAGAGCTTGACTGAATTAATGATTTCATTTGATTAATTGCAATTTCGTTCAATGTTAGTAGTCTTTTCTTTTGAGTTAGTTCCTGTTTTTTTGAGTACGGAATTCAAGCTTTCGAGATTACTTAACACTACCAGTTGTTCGAGCGAAGCATAATCTCTAATATTGCCTTTTCTTTCAGGGTTATCGTTTCTCCATTCTTTTGCTGTTATACCGAATAATGCAACATTTAAAAGATCAGCTTCGGAGGCGTAGATTGTATTTGATTTTTCTTTATTTACCTTAGGGGGAATTAAATGTTCTTTAATTGCATCTGTATGTATCTTATAATTAATTTTTGATAATGTTCTTTGGAGATTCCACTCAAGGGATTTTGATTTGCCTTCTTCTTCTTTTAATCTTTGAAACTCCTTTAAAAGATATAACTTAAATTCAGCGCTGATCCATGATGCAAATTCAAATGCTATATCCTGATGTGCAAAAGTACCGCCATACCTGCCGGGCTTAGAAATTATTCCAACAGCATTCGTATTTTGAATCCACCTCTGTGGTGTTAGTGAAAAACTATTTAAACCTGCTTGATTTTTAAAGGCATCGAATTCGATGCGTTTAAAATCAGAATTATGAATCATTTCCCACAAGCCAATAAATTCAATTGTGTTCCGGTTACGCATCCAATTTTGGATAATATAGTTTGTTCTGGTCGAATCCTTTGATTTCGCAATATCTGTCAAAGATATATACTCTACATTCTCTTTGGAAAAAAGAAATATTTACGTTCCCTTAACTTGTATTTTTCTTACATTCATTTTTTATTCGGTTACTAAATTCTAATATAAATTTATATCGGAGTATCGGTTATTCTGTATAGGTAAGTAAAGAAATTTTCTTTCGGTGAAAAGGAAATAATATTTTAAAGAGTAATAATCAGTAGGAACTTAACATATTAATATTATGGATTCAATAATTAATTTACTATAAATTATTTGTCAGCTCCAAAAACAGAAAAATTCATATTGTCATTTCCGTGTAGACGAGAATCCAAAGACCGTACTTATGGTATCGTTTGATTCTATTTATAGTTTAGGTCAAATGACTTTAGTTGTATTATAAAACACTTTTTACCCTTTTGAAATATTGGTCAATGGTTAGACTTTTGCCTTTGGTTTTTTTTGCTTCTTCCAAGTCGGATATATCTTCCAATAATTCAAGAGTATCTTTCAGTGTTGGGTCCATTTTCATTTTTTCCCAATCACTTTTGGAAATTTTTATATGCGTCTTTGTTTTTAATGGTAATAATTTCGAGCATATCAAAAAATGTTTGGATATTTCTCTCTTCATTTTTCTTAGCGCCGGCATAAATTTCTGCTATTGAAATAGGTGAAATAAAAAGTCGATTTTCATTAACCAACAGTTCAATTTATTTAATGTATTCTGCATTCCCTCTTAAAAACCAAATAATTATATCGGTATCCAGAAGAATCCCTTTTTTATTCATTGTAAAGTCTCTCAAATCTTTTAGAGGTTCTTAAATTTCGAACGTATTCGTCGGTATCAAAATTTCTATCGCTCCAAATTCCGGCTAAGTCGGATACCGACACAGCTTTATTTTTATTACTTAAAAGACTCTCCCGTAATATTTCGCGGATGATTTGAGAAACTTTTTTCTTTTGAATTTTACTCTGTCTTTTTAAAGCTTCGCTTAATTGTTCGTCCAAATATATTTGTGTTCTATTCATACTAATTCTCCTATGATATATAAACACACATCGTAAAAATAAATAATGCAATACAAAATGTTATCTAAAAGTCATTTGATTATCATCTAATAGACATACGAGTGCTGTCCAAAATAATTTTTCAAAGCAAAAAAAAATAAATATTGCATTTATTCCGGAATATTATTGTTTGTATGAACTCAACCTCTTAGAATTTAATACCGTTCAAAGTTTACTAATCAGGGAACGCTATTGTATCGGCAACGGCTTTATACAAATCTTTCATCTCAGCTAGGGTTGTTTTGAAAGCGCTCATCGACGAACCAAGTTGTCCAAATTTTACTTTGTGTTGAGATTCATGTGGTTTTGATCTAAGGAATTTTCCAAGAGTCATAGATTCCATATAAATAAACTTTCCAGCTTTTCCATGGCAGCCAGAGCATCTGGTGTCATAATAAGCTTTCCCGTTTACCGCATTACCATCTTTTCCAATATTAGAAAAAGTTGATTGCCCGCTTGGATATGACCCCGTGTAAGTTGCATCGTAAAGCTGTGTTACATCAAGGACTTCATTCTTTAAGAATTTTACAAGGTCCCAGATTTCAGCATCTGTTAAGAGCTGGCTATAATTTGGCATTTGATCTCCAACTGTCGAATTTGAAGTTGGATCATAGGTGGATAAATCGTAAGTAATATCACGACGTCCACTACTCTTTTTAATTGCATCGAAAAGTTCTTGTGAGGATTTTGCTTTTGCTATTGAAGCTAAATCGAGACTGGAAACATTTGGACGGCTTGTTCTAGGTCCTCTGCTTATGTATGAACCCGAGCTGCCTAATAAATCCCAGCCATGGCATTGTTTACAACGGAAAAAATCACTTGACGCATTTAATGTAGCAATTAAACTTGCATCAGCAGCTTTAGAATAGTTTGCCTCACTTGCCCAAAATTTATCGTATAAAATTCAACCCTTAATCCCGTCTGCTCGTGCAAAATTATCTTGTAGCGCTGGTTCTGTAGACTTGTCTTCACAGGAAATAAAAATTACAGCCGATAAAACTGTGAGTAAAAGGAAATAGAACTTTTTCATAACGGGAACTCCTAAATTCTTAATTGTATTTATTTTATAGAAAAACGAATAATTTTAACCTTCCTAAATATACAGTATATGAACTTCTTCTCAAAAAAAAGAGCTTGTCTAAAAAGTAAATCAACTATATTAACTAGGGTAGTGCTGGCTCATAGGATTATTAGGTGGCAAAGTGCTCTATTTATAAATTTTCGATCACTTGAGATTGTGAATATAATAGAAGTTCCTTTTATTCCTGAATTCTGACGTATGCGCAAAAAAAAAAAATTATTCTCCGTATGTGATTGAATTATATGAAGTTATTTTTTTGCTAATCGAAAAAACCGCACTACTTTTCGGAACAAAGGATTTTGTTTTGATTCCGAGGGGTTACCACCGCAGAGATAAAGCCTGCCTGAAGCAGACAGGCCTGCGGCTACAAGTTATTAACGTTGAAGGTCGTCAGACTTCGCTCGTTAGAGTCTGGAGACTCCAACGGAGTCTTCGACCGAACTCTCGACAGGGTGCGTCGAGGTCTGACGACTGGCGAGTCACTTGTTTTTGACCTTCAACGTTGCTGACATCTTAGCAACCTTCGAGGAAAAACTACATAAAACGCATATCCTTACCCCGAAGGTTTATCCCAAATTTGTTATAGAGTTCTTTAAAAACTAGTTTTACAAAATTTTGCCACCTAAAAATCCACTGATCCTCTGCAATCGAACTATAGCTCTTTAATAAATTGAGGAGCGAAAGCTTTTGTAAAGAAATCTTTGAATTTAATTTCTATTAGCATTATTTTGCATAAAGATATTTGACTCCATCAATCGGGAATTTGTGACTCACCAAAGAATGACATATTCAGAAAATTTTATTCCGCAAAAAAAATATTACTATTTAATAAATCCACATAAATTCACAAACAGTAGACAAATAAGGAGGAGATTAATGGGCTGGCTCTCAGAAGCGCTTGGTTCGTCTATCGGTAAAAAATTTGTTATGGCTTTTACCGGTATCGGACTGATACTCTTTTTGATCTTTCATCTTGTCGGTAACTTAACTCTTTACGGAGGTCCTGAAGCGTTCAACGGGTATGTTCATACCTTGGACATTGTTAAACCGATAATTAGAGTAATTGAAGTTGGGCTGGGGCTTGTTTTTATATTTCACATCTATAACGGTATCAAACTTTGGTGGGAAAATAAGAAGGCAAGACCAAATGATTATAAGATTTCAGGAAAATCAAAAAATTCAACATTGTTCTCGCGTACTATGATTCAAACAGGAAGCATTGTTTTTATTTTTCTAGTTCTTCATCTTGCTACATTTTGGTGGTTGTTTAATTTTTCCGGGGAACCTCATGAAAAAGGTGATGCTTACTATGCAATAGTTGTTGAGTGGTTCCAAATTGAATGGTATGCAATTTTTTATGTGATCGCAGTTATACTTTTAGGATTTCATCTCAATCACGGTTTTCAAAGTGCGTTTCAAACTTTCGGTTGGAATCACAAAAAGTATTTCCAGTTCATTCAAAAATTTGGAACTGCGTTCGCAGTTATAATGGCTTTAGGATTTGCATCCTTCCCGATTTACTTTTTATTTTTTTACGGAGGTAACTAATGGTTAAGCTAGATTCGAAAATACCGGAAGGACATATTTCGGAAAAATGGACTAATCATAAGTTCAATATGAAATTGATTAACCCTGCTAATAAAAGAAAGTATGATGTTATTGTTGTTGGTACAGGTTTAGCAGGTGCTTCGGCTGCCGCTTCTTTAGCTGAATTAGGTTATAATGTGAAAGCGTTTACTTTCCATGATAGTGCACGACGTGCTCACTCAATTTCTGCCCAAGGCGGGATTAACGCAGCTAAAAATTATCAAAATGACGGTGATTCGATTTATCGTTTGTTTTACGATACGGTAAAAGGGGGTGACTTCCGAGCAAGAGAAGCAAACGTTTATAGACTCGCCGAAGTTAGCAACAACATTATCGATCAATGCGTTGCACAAGGTGTTCCTTTTGCTAGAGAATACGGTGGTTTACTTGACAATCGTTCGTTCGGCGGTGCTCAAGTATCTCGAACTTTTTACGCAAGAGGTCAAACCGGTCAACAGTTATTGTTGGGTGCTTACAGTGCGTTAAGCAGGCAGGTTGGTCTCGGTAAAGTTAAAATGTATTCAAGACGTGAAATGCTGGAATTAGTTGTTGTTGATGGAATTGCCCGCGGAATTGTATGCCGAAATTTAGTTAACGGTGAAATTGAAAAATACTCCGCCCATGCCGTTATTCTTGCAACCGGTGGTTATTCAAATGTTTTTTTTCTCTCAACCAATGCGATGAATTGTAACACAACAGCTATTTGGCGTGCTCATAAAAAAGGTGCTCTTTTTGCTAACCCTTGTTTTACTCAGATTCACCCGACTTGTTTACCTGTCCATGGCGAAGGGCAGTCTAAATTAACTTTGATGAGTGAATCTCTTCGCAACGATGGAAGAATCTGGGTATCAAAAAAGAAAGGCGATTTGCGTGAACCGAATGAAATTCCCGAAGAAGAAAGAGATTATTACTTAGAAAGAAAATATCCTTCTTTCGGAAACCTTTCTCCTCGTGATATTTCTTCAAGAAGTGCAAAAGAAGTTTTTGATGAAGGAAGAGGAGCAAAAGGACAAGAAGCAGTTTATTTAGACTTCGAAGATGCAATTAAAAGACTAGGCAGAAAAGCAATTGAAGAAAAATACGGTAATCTTTTTGAAATTTATGAAACTATAACCGGTGAAAATCCTTATAATGTTCCGATGAAAATTTATCCCGCTCCACACTATACAATGGGCGGACTTTGGGTAGATTATAACTTAATGAGCAATATCCCCGGATTGTTTGTTTTAGGAGAAGCAAATTTCTCAGATCACGGCGCCAATAGATTAGGTGCAAGTGCTTTAATGCAAGGCTTAGCCGATGGTTACTTTGTTATTCCTTATACTATCGGAAATTATCTTGCGGCGGATAAGCCTGAAAAACTATCGGTTGATCATACGGAATTTGAAAATGTAAAAAAACAAACAGAAGATTTAACAAGAAAATTCATATCAATTAACGGTAAGCAGACCGTTGATGATATTCATAAGCGTCTCGGCAGAATTATGTGGAACAAAGTAGGTATGAGTAGAAACGAAAACGGCTTAAAAGAAGCCATCAATGAAATAAGAGAACTAAGAGAAGAATTTTGGAAAGATGTAAAAGTACCGGGTGACGATAAAGATATTAATCAAACACTTGAACGTGCAGGTAGACTCGCAGATTATTTGGAACTCGCTGAACTTATGGCTGTTGATGCGCTTAATAGAAATGAATCTTGCGGCGGGCATTTCCGCGAAGAATATCAGACCGAAGAAGGCGAAGCGTTACGTAACGATGAAGAATATACTTATGTAGCTGCCTGGGAAATGGAAGAACTTGGTAAATGGAAATTGCACAAAGAAGATTTACAATTTGAATATGTAAAACTATCCACGAGGAGCTATAAATAATGAGTGGAAAACATTTGAATCTAAAATTGAAAATCTGGAGACAATCCGGACCACAAACAGCGGGTAGTTTTGTCGATTATCAAATCGAAGTTTCACCCGATGATTCTTTCCTTGAAATGCTGGATGAATTAAACAACAAACTTGAAAGCGAAGGAAAAGAACCGATCGCATTTGAAAGTGACTGTCGTGAAGGTATTTGCGGAACATGCGGACTCGTAATAAACGGACAACCGCATGGACCTATTCCCAAAATTGCAACTTGCCAACTTCATATGCGAAATTTTAATAATGGTGATACAATTTGGATTGAGCCGTTCCGAGCAAAAGCATTCCCAGTCTTGAAAGATTTAATTGTTGACAGAAGCGGGTTTGATGAAATTATGAATGCCGGGGGCTTTATTTCAGTCAATACCGGCGGTGTACCAGATGCAAATGATATATTGATTCCTAAAGAAGTTGCATCCGAATCAATGGATGCTGCGGCTTGTATAGGATGCGGTGCCTGTGTTGCTGCATGTAAAAATGCTTCGGCTATGTTGTTTGTTAGTGCCAAAGTTTCACAATTTGCATTACTGCCCCAAGGCAAGCCCGAAAGATTCCGCAGAGTTGAAAAGATGGTTAAGGTTATGGATGATCTTGGATTCGGAAGTTGCACTAATACCTATGCATGCGAAGCTGAATGCCCAAAAGGTATTTCAATTAGAAATATTGCAAGAATGAACAGAGAATATTTCTTAGCAAAAGTTAAATCCAAAGAATTAGAAGTATAGAATTCTTTGATTTATCACAAATGAAAAATCCCGGTTAATTTAATCGGGATTTTTTCTTTTTGTTTTACTATAATACATATTAAATCTGATGAAAAATTATTAAGAAGCTATGTTCGAACGTGAAGTAAAATTTATTTACGATTTTAATTCCAATAAAGTTAAAAAACTCGGTGCATCTGCAACATATACCGAACTGCTGCCGTTGGGAATTCATCCGGCAATTTTACAGTACATCTCTGCAGAAATTGAATACCGCGTTTATGAAGATAGACAAACTTTGTTGAAGCATTCGATGTTCGATTATTCCGGTGCGGAAATTTCCAAACATTTCAAAAAAATTACAGATGTTATAAAAAGCGAGAAAAGATTTTCGACAGATTTTTTAAGCAAAGTAATTCTTCATGCTACGTCCTTTAATCTTAACTACTTGATAAGACCGAATTGGTCATTGAAAAAATTAATATTTGATACAAGTGAATCAACTTCCGCCGCGGAAATAATGCAAATATTGAACTATGCTTATTATTATAAACACATTATTAAAGTCATCAGAAGATACTTTGACAGGAAAAAATTAATTACTCTGGACAAAGAAGAATTTAGCGAACTCCTTCTAAAAATTGATCAAGTAAGTCTTGAATCATACGGTAACGATATAATTGATTATGCACTAAAATCAATGGTGTCTTTTTTCAATATCGGCTCGATGAATCAAAAAAATATTCCTATTCAAGCAATAGTTGTTTTTCTTCAAGAGAAAAAATTAACTTCACATTTGGAAGTACTCCAAAACAGACTTGGTGATGAAGCTAAATCAAAAATAGATGGAAACGATTTAAGAAAGATTTTATTGAATGTTCCGATTGAAAGAACCGAGTATTTTGATGTTCCTCCGAAAACAGAAAAAGTAAAAATTGTTGAAGAAAAACCAATTGAAACAAAAGAAGAGAAAGAAGATTTGGATTTAACTCATGAGGAACCGGTTGAAGAATCCAAAGCAGAAATAGATAAATCCGAAGAAGTAGAAATAAAACTTAGGGCAAATAAAGAAAAAGAAGTAGCAGAAATAGAAGAAGAAACTGTTTTTGAAAAGGAAGATTCTATCGAAGAAGTATCAGAAGAAGATGAGCATTATTTAATTAATCAAAACGAACACGCTCCCGAAATTATTTTATCTACGGAAGACACCGAAGAACATGAGTTTGATGTTAATCTTGAAAAAGAACAAACTAAAGAGTTAATTGATGAGTTTGTTGACGACAAAACCGAACAAATTGATGATTCGGCACAAGAAGAATTAATTGAAAGTGAAGAAGAATCCGATTATATAAAAGATGAAGAAAAATTAGAAGACGAACTTGAGGAAAAACAAGAAATAGAAGAATCACATGAAGAAGTTGACGAATTAATATTTGAAGACGAAGTTGAATATGAACTTACGCCAGCTGTAGAAGATGATTACAGTCATCCTGAAATTAAAGATGAAAAAATTCCTGACGAAGAACCTAAAGATGATCTAATTGAGGAAGTTGAAGAAACAGAAAGTGATATTGATTTGGAAGATATCGAAGAATCAAAGGAAATTGAAGAAACATCAGAAGTTGAAGATGATCATACCGAAGAAGAAGAAACAACTGAACCCACGTTATTTGGTGATGAAGAATTGATTGAAAAATCTGAAGATGAGTTTATTAAAGACTTCGGTTCGTTAAGTCAATCAAAAAGAATCGATATTTCAGACCTGCTCGAAAACAGGAATATGACAAAAATTATTGAAGTTGTTTTCGATTATGATATGGAAGAATTTGCAAACGCAATTGAAAGAATTTGCGATTCATCAAGCAGACAGGAAGCATTTGCAACGCTGCACGAAATATTTGAAGTAAACCAGGTCAATCCTTCCTCTAAAGAAGCACAGGCATTTAAAGACATCATTTCAGAATACTTCGAACAGAGTTAAGTATAATGTTTATCGATACCGCTAAAATATTTATTAAGTCCGGTAAAGGTGGAGACGGGGCTGTTGCTTTTCGCAGAGAAAAATTTGTTCCTAAAGGTGGTCCATCCGGAGGTAACGGTGGGAAAGGAGGAGATGTTATTTTTATTGCAGATAGAAACCTTCATACTCTTTTGGATTTTACATACAAAAAAAAATACACCGCTGATGACGGTGCCCCCGGAGGCTCGGCTTTAAAAGACGGCAAGAATGGCAGAGATATAATTATAAAAGTACCGGTCGGAACCTTAATTAAAGATTTTGAAACCGATGAATTGATTGCCGATTTAACCGAACATGAAGAATCGGTAATTATTGTAAAAGGAGGAAAAGGAGGAAAAGGAAACAGTAATTTTGCAACTTCCACTAACCAAGCACCCCGCAAAGCCGAACCGGGTAAACCGGGTGAAGAAAAATATGTTAAGTTGGAATTAAAACTTATTGCAGATGTCGGTTTAGTCGGATTTCCGAATGCAGGTAAATCAACTTTGATTTCTGCTGTTTCAGCGGCAAGACCCAAAATTGCAGATTATCCTTTCACAACTCTCGAACCGAATTTAGGAATTGTTAAGTATAAAGATTTCAACACATTTGTCGTTGCCGATATTCCGGGTATAATAGAAGGAGCTCATGATGGAAAAGGACTCGGACATAAATTTCTTAAGCATATCGAACGAACGAAAATTTTATTGATATTAATTGATATCGCTTCCGAAGATTATTTGACAGAATATAAAATTCTGCTGAATGAATTAAATGAATTTTCCGATATATTAAGTGATAAGCAAAAGATTGTTGCAATCTCTAAATGTGATTTACTTGGTGATGAAGAGATAAAAGAACTTAGTCATTTAAAATTCCCGGGTGCGGATAAAAAAGTATTTTTCATTTCTTCAGTTTCCGGAAAAGGAATTCCCAAATTATTGGATTACCTATGGCAGCAGATAAACAATTAACTCTTGCCAAATTTTTAATTGTCATCATTTCTTTATTAATTCTTCTTGCAGTTTCTATTACTGCGGGAATAGCAATCGGTTCCGTAGATATTCCCATCAAAAAACTGTTTGCACTTTTTACAAACGGTAAAGTTGATGATTCGGTTGCCCGAATAATTTATGATATCAGGTTGCCGAGAGTTTTGCTTGCAATTGCTGTAGGAGGCGGGCTCTCAATTGCCGGTGCAGTATTTCAGGCATTATTAATGAATCCGCTTGCTGAACCTTATATATTGGGAATTTCAAACGGCGGAACTTTTGGAGCTATTCTTTCTTTTCTACTTGGTTTAACTTTTTTTTATACCCAGTTGTTTGCTTTTGCCGGAGCCGTAATAGTGGTCTTTTTGGTTTTTTATCTGGGACAACGTTTCGGTGAACTTGAACCGAATGTTTTATTGTTAACCGGCGTAATGATAGGAGCTTTTTTCTCTGCATTGATTTTATTGATGTTAACGGTAATGGAAGATTCCGTCCGTACTGCAGTTTTTTGGTTGATTGGAAATTTGAGTTTCTCGGGTATGGAAAATGTTATAATCGTTTTACCGGTAGTTTTGATTGGTTCGTTGTTTTTATTTTTCTTTTCACAAAAATTTAATGTATTAACACTTGGTTCTTCCACAGCATCTCAGCTTGGAATAAATGCAGGTTTTGTAAAGAACTTTTCATATATCGTTTCAAGTTTGATTGTCGGCGCGGTTGTTTCCGTTAGCGGAATTATCGGATTTGTCGGTTTGCTTGTTCCGCACATAGTTCGCTTAATTGTTGGCGTTGATAATAGAATTGTTGTACCGGCATCTTTTTTACTTGGGGCTAGTTATCTTATAATTGCTGATATAATTGCAAGAACAATAATTTCACCTGCGGAAATTCCGGTTGGTGCAATCACCGCACTTTTAGGTGCACCTGTTTTTATATATTTACTTCGAAGAAGATTTAGTATAATAAAATAAGTGAGACTGAAATGAAAAAATACATCACAAAAAAATATGCGTCTATTTTAATTCTGCTTATTGTTGTTGCCTGCGGCACGGGAATCAATCTTTTTTCGGATCAAGAAGAAGTAAAATTAGGAATTCAGTTTGATGAGGAAATTAGATCTAAACCTGATGAATTTCCTATTTACAATAAAAACCCCCAAGTAAAGGAATATATAAGAGCAAGAATCTTCAATCACATTTTGGAATCTCCCGAAGTTAAAAAAACCGTTGCATACAGCTATCAAATGGAAATAATTGATAACGAT
>DSBF01000183.1 GCA_011049495.1 Ignavibacteria bacterium | reverse complement strand
GCATTAATAGGCTAAAATTAAGTTACCTGAAAGGTCTGAAAACAGTAACCTTTAAGGTAATAACATCTTTGCGTAAGGTGAGTTAATTATTTACTACGCACATTTTAAATTCAACTTACATTTTCTCCGGTGCTGAAATTCCAATAATCTTCAACCCATTTTGCAACACCGTTCTTACAGAAGTAACTAACGCAATTCTTGCTTCCGCTAAATCTTTTTCCGATCCGATAATTCTGCATTCAGTATAAAATTTATGAAACAGTGTTGCTAACTCTTCAAGATAATTGGCAATTTTATTCGGTTCACAATTTTCCGCGGCATATAATATTTCATCTTCATAATGATGCAACTTTTTGATAAGATTCAACTCTTCCTCTTTTTCAAGTTTATTAAGTGAATCATAATAAGGTTGTAAACCTTGCTCAACAGTCATCCTGAGAATAGAACATATTCTTGCATGTGCATATTGCAAATAAAAAACCGGATTTTCATCTGATTGTTTTTTTGCGATCTCTAAATCAAAATTTAAGTGGGAGTTTACATTACGCATAAGAAAGAAGTAGCGAACAACATCAGCCCCGACTTCATCGATAAGTTCATCAATTGTTATAAAATTTGCTTTGCGGGTTGACATCTTAACTGCTTCACCACCTTGAGTAATAGTAACGAATTGATGAATAACAACTTTAATCTTCGATTCATCATACCCGAGAGCTTTAACCCCGGCAATTACATCCGGGTAAGTTGCATTATGATCCGAGCCGAAGAGATCAACCATCAAATCATAATTTCTTTCAAACTTTGTTGTGTGGTATGCAATATCCGGTAAGCGGTAAGTAGGTTCCCCGGTTGATTTAACAATTACTTTATCGTCTTCCCTACCGAGTTCACTCAACTTTAACCAAAGTGCTCCGTCTTTTTCGTAAGTTAAATTCTTATCCGCAAGTTTTTGTTTTACTTCTTCAAGTTTACCGCTTTCATAAAGATCATTTTCGTTATAAAAAATCGCCATCTTTATGCCCAGACGGCTTAAAGTATTTTTTATATCAATAAATATTTCTTTCTCTGCTTTTTCTTTAAAGAAATTATTGTCTTTTTGTTTGCAGCCGTCTCCGAATTCATCAATTAACTTTCGAGCAATATCTCTGATGTATTCACCTTGATAATGATCATCGGGGAAATCAATTTTCTCGCCAAGTAATTCTAAGTAACGGAGTTTCAGAGAATCACCCAATACACGCATCTGCCTGCCTGCATTATTAAAATAATACTCGCGGTCAACTTGATAACCAACTGCTTCTAATAAATTTGCAATTGTATCTCCTATAACCGCATTTCTACCATGCCCGATAGTTAAAGGACCTGTTGGATTAGCCGATATAAATTCAACGTTTGCCCTTTTGTTAATATACTTTTGAGATTTACCAAATTCCTCTTTTTGTTGATTGACTACATTAAGAATATCTGCTAAAAATGAATTAGAAAAAGTAAAGTTGATAAACCCGGGTCCTGCTATTTCAATTTTGCTAATGTAGTTTTTATTGTAATTAAGATTAGTAATAATTTCTTCAGCAATCTGGCGAGGATTTTTTTTTAATTCTTTTGTTAGAATCATTGCAATATTAGTTGAAAGATCACCGTGAAGTGGATTTGCTGGAACGCTTAATTGTATTTCTCTATCATTTAAGTAATCAAGTTTTTTTGAGGCATCAACAAAAAGATTTGTAATATACTTTTTCAATTATTTTTCTCCTTAATCCTCATCTTCAATTTCTATTGTTTCGGCGTCACCCCAGAGTTTTTCTAGGTTGTAGTAATCACGAATCTCATTTTTAAATACATGAACTACAACATCAAAGTAATCGAGTAAGACCCAGTTAAGGGCTTCATATCCTTCGCGGTGATAAGTTTTAATTCCTCTTTCACGCATTTTTTTATCGATTGCATCAGCAATAGCTTTTACTTGTGTATCTGATGAAGCTGAACATATAACAAAATAATCTGCAAATACGGAGAGTTTTCTGAGATCTAATATTCTAATTCTAAATCCTTTTTTGGAAAGAATAGTTTGAGTAATTTCTTCAGCAAATTTTAATGAATCCAATTTAACCTCATTTTAATGGAGTTAGTTTATAATAATCAGCGCCAAGTATAACCGAAACATCCAGAAAATAATCTTCATTGATTTGAGTAATTATGCTATTTTTATTTACACCCAGAGAATTTGCAATCACTACGGCATTTGCTTTATTTCCAATTCTGTCGATAATCATGGTTTTTTCTATATCAAACTGAATGTAATTACCTTTGTTTACAACGTCATATCCTTTGCTTCTTAGGTAATCAGTAAAACGATCGGCTAAGCCGGAAACACCGCATCCGTTTAAGACTTCGACTTGAATAATTTCGGAAGGGACATCTTTATTAACATTCTGAACAATTTCTTCGGCAGTATCCAATTTTAGCTTAATATAAATCGAATAGCTTAAATAAACTACGACAACTATCAATATAAAAATGATAACATTTAAAAGTAGATTTTGTGTAGATGTTCTTAAATCTACTTCGTTTGTTGTGCTTGTAATTTTTTTCTTTCTTCGGATCAATTTTATTTCGGAATAGATAAAAAAATAACCGAGCATTTACCCGGTTATCAAATTTAACAAAAAATGATTTTAATTACTTTGTCTCTTGAAGCTGCTGCATTCTTGTTTCTCTTTCAAAGGACGGGCTTAAGAAATAGTAAGGATTGTAGTAATTATTATAATATCCGCCAGGAAGTTGTCTGAATTCTAAAGAAATTCTTGTGTTTTCGGATGGCTTAAAATTAACTGCTGCGCGTGATAAATATATCCCGTTGATATTATTTGTAAAACCATCGCCGATTGTATTATATGGTGAGTTCACAATACTTGCATCAACTTGAAAATTGAAATTATCCGAAAAGTCATACCGCATACTGTTTGTATATACGCCTAAAGCAACACCTTGACCGGCAAAGGCTGAGTAAGACATGCTGACTTGATGATTCATGGAAAATTTTGATGGATCGATAAAACCGAACAAATTATTAGAAGTTTCCGGATTTAGAAATCCTTCCCGAACACTAACTTTATTATCTAAGTCATCTCTAAACTGAGCATTAACTGAAAGAACAAATCCTAGTAGTAATAAAAATGTAAAAAGTTTTTTCATCATAAATCTCCTTTCAGTTCACTTTTCAACATATTTTTTGCCGAAAAGTTTCAAGTAATTCCAATAATTTGTTATAAAAATACAAGAAAACAATCATAAGTCAATACAAATCGTAGGAATATTATTTCTTCAGTTCAGCAATCATTTCAATTTCTACCGGGGCGTTTATTGGTAAACCGCTAACACCAACGGCACTTCTAACGTGCTTTCCCTTTTCCCCAAAAACTTCTACTATAAAATCTGATGCACCATTTGCAACTTTAGGTTGATCTACAAATCCATCGGAGCTTGCAACAAATACAGTTAATTTTAGAATTCTCTCTATCTTGTTCAAATCTCCAATAACTGATTTTATAACACTAAGACAATTAATTGCACAAACTTTTGCAGCCTTTTGAGCATCTTCAATTGAAATATCTTTTCCAACCAATCCGATATAATTTAATTTGCCACCTTCTAAAGGTACTTGACCTGCGGTATAAACTAAATTTCCCGAAATTGCAGCCGGGATATAGGATGCCAAAGGTTTTGGAGCTTCGGGGATTTCAATTCCTAATTCTTTTAATTTTTCTTCAAACATAATTCCTCCATAAGTATGTTGTAAAATTAATAAAAGTAAATCAATTAATTTTTGGTTTGGTAATTCTGAATAAACAATAGTAATTTCGACATCAAAAAAAGAGGAATAATGACCGGGGAAAAATTTCAAAAACTAGTTGATGTGATGAAAAGGCTGCGAAACGAATGCCCGTGGGATCAAGAACAAACACATGATTCGATAAAAGCTGCTACATTAGAAGAAACTCACGAACTGATTGAAGCAATTGACGATAAAGATTTTGATGAAATGAAAGGTGAGCTTGGCGATGTGCTGCTCCATATAGTTTTTCACTCTGAAATTGCAAGTGAAACTAATCAGTTTAATATAGATGATGTAATTGATGGCATAACAGAAAAATTAATTCGTCGCCACCCTCATGTTTTTGGTGAAACTAAGGTTAAGGATAACGATGAAATAATGTACAATTGGGAAAAAATAAAGCTTGAGGAAGGACGAAAGTCAGTTTTAGACGGTATTCCAAAAGCATTACCTCAATTACATAGAGCATTCAGAATCCAAGAGAAAGCTTCTAAAGTTGGATTTGATTGGGATAAAAAAGAAAAAGTTTGGGAGAAAGTTAAGGAAGAGATAAATGAATTTGAGCAAGTCTCGCAAACTAATGATTCGCAAAAAATAGAAGAAGAATTAGGTGATCTGCTTTTTTCGATTGTAAATTACACAAGGTTCATCGGTGTTAATCCCGAAAATGCACTAAGAATTACAAATGAGAAATTCATTAAACGATTTGCATATATCGAAAGTAAATTAGAAAAAATGGGAAAAAGAGTTACTGAATCAAATCTTTCCGAAATGGATAAACTATGGGAAGAAAGTAAAAAACACTTCTAACTATCGGAATTCTTACCGCCGTTGTTAAATTTTTCGTATGCATTGATAATATCTTTAACAAGCTTGTGTCTAACAACATCTTGTTTGTTAAAATAAATAAATTCCACTCCATCAACATTTTGCAAAATCTGCTGCACTTGAATTAATCCGCTGTAAGTTGAGCTTGGTAAATCAATTTGAGTTACATCGCCTGTAATAATCGCTTTGGAATTTGGTCCGAGTCGAGTTAAGAACATTTTCATTTGAACTGCGGTTGCGTTTTGAGCTTCATCCAGAATAACATAAGCATGGTTTAAAGTTCTTCCTCTCATATAAGCAAGTGGAACAATTTCAATGACTTCTTTTTCAAGATAACTTCTCAATTGATCGGGTGGAAGCATTTCTTGCAAAGCGTCAAGTAAAGGTCTAAGATACGGATCAATTTTTTCTTTGAGATCACCCGGTAAAAAACCTAGGCTCTCTCCGGCTTCAACTGCCGGTCTCGCTAAAACAATTTTTTGCACAATTCCTTTTTTGAGAGCCGAGACAGCAAAAGCAACTGCTAAATAAGTTTTTCCTGTACCCGCCGGTCCGATTGCAAAACAAATATCATTTTTAGAAACACTTTCCGCGTAAATTTTTTGTGTTGGAGTTTTTGCTTTTATTACATCTCTTCTTGTATAAAGAATAATGTCATCGTATTCTTTATCGCTGATAATTTCTTTGCCTTGAACCGTAAGATCCAAAATAGTTGTTACATCCTGCGGAACGAGTTTACCGGTTGTGTTGAGAACATAAATCATCTCTTTGAATATCTTTTCGATAACCTCAACTTCTTCTTGAACGCCTTTAATATAAACATTGTCGCCCCTCACAATAACTGTAGAACTAAAACGCTGTTCAATTGGCTGCAAGTTACTGTCGTTAAATCCGAGCAAAGCTCTTTGATCGACAGAATTAATATTAAGTATTTTTTCCAAAAGCAGAATAGCCCCCGTTTAAATAGAAATAGCCCTTCTCAAAACACGAAAAGGGCTATCATAAAAATTTACTTCTCAAATCAATCTAATTTAGTTTACTCTGTTAGTTTGTGTTTGAACCGGTGGAGCAGGTTTATAGTTTCTTCTGATCTTATCATATTTTGCTTTTTCTTCTTCAGTCAAGTTAGGAATTTTGAAGACTTGTTTAGGATAGATAAGGTCAGGATTTTTTATCTGATCTTTGTTTGCTTGATAAATTTTCGGCCAAGCAAATGGGTTATCATAATGTTCTTTCTTTTTTGCAATTCCCCAAAGGTGATCGCCTTTAACAACTGTGTACATAATTTCTTTTGGTTTTGCATCCCAAGCATCAAGCTTTCTTTGAAGTTCGTTGTGAACTTTTTCATAGAATTCCGGCAATGCAGAAATCTTGTTTGCTTTTAGATTATTTAATTCCATTTGACGATCTTCTTTTGGCAGTTGCTGACGGTTAATTTTACCTTCAACCGCTTCCACTTGGGACCTGAAGGCATCAACATCAGCTTTAGTAGCGCCGACTAATGCATATAATTCATCACGGCAGTCTTCCCAAGCTTGC
The DNA here is from genome assembly GCA_011049495.1 of Ignavibacteria bacterium. GTDB lineage: Bacteria > Bacteroidota > Ignavibacteria > Ignavibacteriales > Melioribacteraceae > SURF-28. The sequence goes on along the minus strand of DSBF01000183.1, from coordinate 9,247 downwards.
ATACCTTCCAGAGTAGATCTTAATTGGTTAACATCATTTTGTAACATAGTTAATTCTGATGTTAATGATGCTTTTCTTTCGGTTAATCTGTTAATTTCATTTTGCCATTCTTCTTTGGTCATTTCTTGAGCAAACAAACTAACATTAGCCAACAGAAGAAGAGCAACTAAGCCAGCTAAATATTTTTGAATTTTCATTTAATTCCTCCAATTATTTATTAAACTTTTACTAAAATTAAATTACATACCCATTTTTTCTAAATTTGCTTTTGTTTGCTCTTTGTCTTTCGCACATTGCTCAAGTTTGGCATTTAACTCAGCAATTTCTCTTTCAAGTCTTGATTTTTCATTTTTCAGATCTTGGGTTTCACTGTCTAACGCAGAAACTTCTTGTCTGAGAGCTTGCAATTCTGCCATTTGCTCCTCGCTAACTCCGCTGCAACCCGCGAATCCGATCATACCGGCAACCATCAGAACAGCAATTGATAGATTGAGGGCTTTTTTAAGTCTGACCATGTTTTCCTCCTGATTAATAAATTATTTGGTTGTGAATTTATGCATTGCGTAATATAATAAATTTTTGTATTCGATGTAATTGGAATCGTAAAAAAACTAAATTAATCTCTTTTCTACGAAGCTTGTGTACGAATTCCCCGCTATAATTATATGATCAAATATTTGAATCTCAAGTATTTTGCCTGCTTCTATAATTTTTCGCGTTATACTTATATCCTCGCTACTTGGTTCCGGTTGTCCGCTGGGATGATTATGCATAAGTATTATGTTGGCAGAATCATTTGCAAGTGCTGTTTTAAATATTTCTCGCGAATGAACCAAGCTCGCATTCAGTGTGCCTACAAATAATAATTCGTGCTTTATAATTCTATTTGACGAAGACAAACAAACCACATAAAATTTTTCTTGAAGTTCATCCCTCAATAATGGGATATATAATTCGGCAATATCGCTCGGTGAACTTATCTTTTTGTTTGAATACCATTTACTTTTAAACTCAATTCGACGAACAAGTTCAAAAGCAGCAACTAATGCAGCGGCTTTATCTTTTCCTATTCCTTTTATTCTGGTAATTTCTTGAACTGATTTTGTTGCAAGAACAGCAAGATTACCGAACTCAATTAATAATTTCTGCGCAACTTGAATTACAGATTCATCCTTTGAACCAGTACGCAGCAATATAGCAAGCAGTTCTGCTTCGCTTAAATTTTGTGCGCCGCGTAAGATTAATTTTTCGCGAGGGCGATCATCTAATGGTAAATCTTTTACTTTCATTTCTCAATTCAATTTAGTTTTTGATTGAATTACAAAGTAATAATCCTTCTTTAGCTTCTCCATCGGAAGGATTGATCCGGAGTACTTTCATAAAATTTTTTATTGCATTATTTACATCTCCCAATTCAAAGTAAATCATCCCAAGTAAATTAAGTAATTCCGTGTCTTCATCAATTTTACTAATCGCATGGTTCAATATTTTTTTTAGCTTGCTCAGGTTCCCCCATTTTATTTAAGATTCTGCCACTCCATAAAATAGATTTAATATCACCCGGGTTGAGCTTAATACTTTTCTGAATGTTATCCAATGCATGATAATACATTTCTTTTGAAAAATATACTACTGCTAGTATTAAATATACTTCATAATTCTGATTATAGATTTTCTCGGATTCTTTTGCATGATTCAAGGTAGAATCAAGCTCCATATTTTTTAAATAACAATTTGCCGTAAATAAATGAGCTTCAGGTAATAGTTCAGAGTTTGGATTACGTTTAATAAAATCTGCAAAATTTATTAATGCTATTTCATAGTCTTCGAGGTAATAATTTACTATTCCCATCAATAAATTTTTTTCCGGACGATTATCATTAGAGATTGCCGACAATACATCATGAGCTTCCGCATATTTCTTATACCTAATCAGAAACTGAGCATAGTAGGTAAGCATATCTTCATCAGATTTTTCATCGCTAATATATCTTTTGAAAACATTTACTGCAGATTCAAACTGGTGTTGAATATCGTAAATCTCTATTAGTTTTACGGCAGCTTTTCTTTTAATTTGTTCAATGTTTAGAAGAGATTGATAAATCTGTACGGCGTGTAAATATTTTTTTTCGTTAAAGAATTCTTCGGCTTTTTCAAATTTTCTTTCAAATTCCGTCACGTCATTCCCACTCAATTGTTGAGGGAGGTTTGGAACTTATATCGTAAACAACCCGGTTTATTCCTTTTACATCTCTGATAATTTTATTAGAAATTTTTTCAAGGATTTCCGGATCGAAACGGTACCAATCTGCAGTCATTCCGTCGAGAGATGTAACGGCTCTTAATGCACAAACATTTTCATAAGTACGTGAATCACCCATAACTCCGACAGACTGAACCGGTAGAAGAACCGCAAACGCCTGCCAAATCTCATTATAGATTCCGGCATGTTTTATTTCATCAATATAAATCTTATCAACTTCGCGAAGAATATCCAATCTTTCTTTTGTAACATCGCCGAGAACTCTTACTGCTAAACCAGGACCCGGGAACGGATGCCGTCCGATAAATTCTTCAGGCAGACCTAATTCTTTTCCTATTTCTCTGACTTCATCTTTAAATAATTCACGAAACGGTTCAATAAGTTTTAAGTTCATTTTTTCGGGAAGTCCGCCTACGTTATGATGAGTTTTAATTGTTGCTGATACTCCTTTAACTTGAACAGATTCAATTACATCCGGGTATAACGTACCTTGAATCAGATACTCTGCATCGTCAATTTTATTTGCTTCGGTTTCAAAAACTTCGATAAATGTATTACCAATAATTTTTCTTTTCTTTTCGGGATCGATAATATTCTTGAGTCTCTCTAAAAATAATTCTTCGGCATCAACAGATATTAGATTTAGATGATAATTATCTTCAAACATTTTCATAATAGAAGAGCTTTCATTCTTTCGCATCAATCCATTATCAACATGTATGCAAATTAAATTATCACCGATTGCTTTTTGAACAAGAATAGCAGCAACGGAAGAATCTACTCCACCACTTAAAGCACAAATAGCTTTTTTACTACCGACTTTTAGTTTTATTTCTTCAATTGAAGAAGAAATAAAATTCTGTGATGTCCAATCACCTTTGCATTGGCAAATGTCAAACAGGAAATTCTTTATAATTTCCTTCCCGAATTCAGTATGTACAACTTCAGGATGAAATTGGACACCAAAAATCTTTTCTTTTTCATTGGTAATAGCGCAAATCGGTGAGTTTTCTGTTTTAGCTAATACTTCAAAGCCTTCAGGAAGTTTTGTGATATAATCACCATGACTCATCCAGACAACAGAATTATTCTTTACATTCTTTAATAAAACAGAATCCTTTTCAATAATGATATTAGCTTTACCGTATTCTCGTTTTTCTGCAGGTTCAACAATTCCGCCATACTCTTTTGAAACTAATTGAAGTCCATAACAAATTCCTAGCACCGGGATATTCAGTTTAAAAAATTCCGAAGAAATTTTTGGAGCACCAATGTCATAAACACTCATCGGACCGCCGGATAGTATCAATCCCCTAGGATTAATTTTTTTTACTTCTTCAATACTAATTGAGTGGGGATGTATTTCCGAGTAAACATTCTGCTCTCTAATTCTGCGAGCAATAAGCTGTGTATATTGAGAGCCAAAATCTATTATTAGAATGTTTTCGGTGTGTTGCATAGCAGTTCCTAAAAAATAGAGGTTGTATCAAAATTTGATATCTATAAAAAAAATTACATCCAGGAATAGATTTAATTCTATTACAAATAGTGACACAACCTCTAAAAAACTTTACTCTCCAATCTGAGCTTTATATCCTTCGGCATCAAGAAGTGAATCGAGTTGTGAAGGATCTGTTAATTCAATTTTGATTAACCAGCCTTCACCGTAAGGATCAGAATTAATTTTCTGCGGATCATCAGCAAGAGAAGAATTGACTTCAATAACTTTCCCGTCGCACGGAGCATATAAATCGCTGACAGTCTTAACAGCTTCAATAGTTCCGAATGCTTCACCGCTTTTTATTTCAGCTAAATCTTCAGCAATATCAACAAAAACCACATCACCAAGTTCACCTTGCGCAAAATCGGTAACACCGATAGTTCCGGTGCTTCCCTCAACTTTAATCCACTCATGATCTTTTGTGTACTTCAATTCATTTGGTACCATCATTTTCCCTCATCAATTGTGTTAGGTATTTATCTATGAAAGATGTATCATAATCATTTTTTCTAAAATGGTCATTTTTCAATACTTGAATATGAAACGGAGCCGTTGTTTTAATGCCTTCGATCGTAAATTCTTCGAATGCTCTTAGTGCACGAGCAATTGCATGTTCTCTATCTGTTCCCCAAACAATTAATTTAGCTATTAATGAATCATAATACGGCGGAATCACATAATCATTATAAATATGAGAATCGATACGAATACCAAACCCGCCCGGGAAATGCAGATATTCAATTCTTCCTGGAGACGGTCTGAATCCATTTGAAGGATCCTCAGCATTAATTCTAAATTCAATACTATGACCGGTTGGTTCGCGGGGAAGTTCTTGAATTTTTTCCCCACCGGCTACTAAAATTTGCTGTTTTATTAGATCAAGATTTCGAACCATCTCAGTAACAGGATGCTCAACTTGTATCCTGGTATTCATTTCGATGAAATAAAAATTAAGATGTTTATCTACTAAAAATTCTACTGTTCCCGCACCTTCATAATTAACTGCATTACAACCAAGGACGGCAGCTTCACCCATTTTTTCTCGAATTTCGGGAGTAATAACTGGTGAAGGTGATTCTTCAATTAATTTTTGATGTCTTCTTTGAACAGAACAGTCTCTTTCGCCATAATGATAAACATTACCTTGCTGATCACCCATTACCTGGATTTCAACATGCCGGGGATTCTCAATAAATTTTTCAATATAAAGTTCGGGATTTCCAAATGCCGCTTCAGCTTCGGAACTTGCTGTTTGAAACATTTTTTCAAGATTTTTCTTTTCCCAAACAATGCGCATACCTTTACCGCCACCGCCTGCCGAAGCTTTCAGCATAACAGGGTAACCTACTTCATCAGCAATTTTTTTTGCTTCATCTATTGTTTTAACTGCACCTTCACTTCCTGGAACTACCGGGACACCGACTTCGCGCATAGTAGCTTTTGCAAGGGCTTTGTCCCCCATTCTTCTTATCATATCAGGCGAAGGTCCAATAAACTTGATGCCGGTTTCTTCGCAAATTTCTGAGAAGTTAGCATTTTCTGCTAAGAATCCATAACCGGGATGAATTGCATCAGCTCCGGTTACTTGTGCAGCCGACATGATATTTGGAATTTTTAAATAACTCAGGTTACTTTGCGGAGGACCAATACAAACGGCTTCATCTGCAAAAACTGTATGTAAAGAATCTCGATCTGCTTCAGAATAAACGGCAACGGTCTTAATGCCTAATTCTTTACATGTTCTAATAATTCTGAGAGCTATTTCGCCGCGATTGGCAATTAAAATTTTATTAAACATGAAATCCTTCTGATAGTTGCTGCTTAATTTTTCTCAACTAAGAAAAGCGGTTGATTATATTCCACAGGAGTTGCGTTTTCAACTAATATTTTTACAATCTTACCGCTGACATCGCTTTCAATTTCATTCATTAGTTTCATCGCCTCAACAATGCACAGAACAGATCCCGGGGATATAGAATCACCAACTTGAACATAAGGGTCCGCATCCGGTGCAGGTGCTCTGTAAAAGGTACCTACAATCGGCGAATTAATTTCGTGAAGATTTGAAGGAGCAGCAGTTTCAATTTGTTTCGAATCAGAAGGTTTTACGTCGGTATTTGCGGCAGCCGGTTGCGGAACAGAATGGACCACGTTCTGCACACCGTTATTACTGTTTTTAGATATCTTAATTTTCATATCAGCCTGGCTGAATGAAAATTCGGTTATCTTACTGTTTTCAACAACACGGATTAGTTTTTTTATAAGATTTAAATCCATAACCCCTACTATTTAGTTTTTACTCTTTCAACATACTCGCCGGTGCGCGTATCAACTTTCAGCATATCCCCTTCGTTAACAAAAAGAGGAACATTTATTTCAGCACCTGTTTCTAATTTTGCCGGTTTCATAACGTTTGTTGCCGTGTCTCCTCTGAACCCGGGTTCTGTTTCAATTACTTCCAGATTTACGAATATAGGAATATCAACATTAATAATCTGATCTTTATCATCCATCAACAATTCTACTTCGGTACTCTCTTTTAAGAATTTTCTTCCATCACCAAATAATTCACCTTGAACTGTCATTTGTTCATAGGTGTCATTGTCCATTAAAACATAACCAGCTGAATCTTTATAGAGGAATTGATACTTTCTTCTTTCGACCCTCACGACATCAACGCTTTCACCGGAACGAAAAGTATTATCAAGTACTTTTCCCGTTCTTAAATTTTTCAGTGTTGTTCGAACAAAAGCTCCGCCTTTACCCGGTTTCACATGTTGAAACTCGGTAATTGTATATAGATCGTTTTTAAACTTAATAATAAGACCGTTTCTAAAATCTGAAGTATCCGCCATGTTTCCTTAAATCCATTTTTATTAAAAAATGTTTACAATAATGTATAGAATCAAGAATTTAATTTGATCTCGATTTCCGCAAGATATCTATCCGCATCTCGTGCTTCTTGCGATTGGGCATATTGATCTTTCAATGTTTCTAGGAGTGATTTAGCGGATTTATAATCATTTACTTTGATATAATTAATCGCACTACTTAATAAGTATTGACTATTGAGTACATTGTTGGAATAAGTATTGGCTGCATCTCTGAAATATTTTGCAGCTTTCTCAAATTCACCATTGGCTTCATAACAAGCAGCCATGCCCGCCAAAGAAGATGCTTTATAAAGTCTATTACTACCGGAAAATTTTTTATAATGTTTTAGGGCATTTTCAATGTCGCCTGTATAAAAATACGAATTTGCAAGATAGATACGTGCGATTTCACCAGCCTCGGTTCCACTATATTTATCGGCTACTTCAGCTAAGCTTGGTATACCCGGAACATTACTTCCTTGAATTACAGCATTGAAATTGCTGCTATGATATTGTTGAGAAGCTTTTGATAATGCTGCAGTAGCTTCAATTTGTTTGGTTTTGGATTGACCTGTGAAATATACAATTGCAGCAATCAATATTACTATAATAGCCGCTCCGGCATATACTTGATTTTTATACGTTTCAAAGTACTGCAATGTTTTTGAATATAAGGCAACTAACTTATCTTCTTTGATGTTTTTTTTACCGAATTTTTTCTTTTTTGCTAACACATTAACTCCAATACTGTTTTTTTAAGCTAAGTAATTTAATAAATCTTAAAGTCCAATTCTAATATGATTTGAGAAAATCCAAGCTTTTCCTTCGAGATAGATTTCTACCCGGTAAGCACCTTTTTTTGTAATTATGAACTGAGAATCAATATTCTCGGTCTCGTCGATTATTTTACCATTTCTTACCAATTTTATAACACCGGTAATATTCGGAAGAAAGACTCGAAGCCTGACTTGATTAGTCAACGGAATATCATCACCCATATGAAAAATTTTACCGTCGGATTCTGCAAAAAACCTAAAACCTTTTGCATCCCCGTGATAATAATTCGACACAAAACATCTACCGGATTTTAAAGCATCGTAAAGAATACTTTTAGATTTCTCAACATCATTTTTATCTAAATTTTCGTTAGATAAGATATGCGTTCTAATTGATTTAAATAGAACTTTATACGGAAAAACTTCCACTTCAAAAAAACCAAGGACATTGATTTTATGTGCGTGGGCATCAACACCGCCGATACCGACAACTTTTCTTTCAAGATTCAACTCATCCCATTTTGCTAACGTTTCTTCGGGCGGTGCAACTATCGATCTTAACGGATGGACAAAATGATTATACTTGTTCTCTTCGGTTAATCCTTCCATCCATTCTGACATATGATTCCAAATTTCAATACCGGTAAAGTTATCTATTTCCCAATCAGTCCAGGGAAATGCCGGATGTTCTTCCATTGAAGATCTCTTTTCATGCGGATGTGCAATAAACCCAATACCGCCGGCTTCATTAACTTTAGACACATATTCCTTTGCGGAAAGCCTTGTTGAATATGCTTCTTCTATACCAAAAGCGAGATAATGATTTTTGTTTTCTCTATCGTTTAACTCGCAGCCTACTAAAACCAAAGTATCATTGAACCACTTTTGATAACCTTCTTTTAATGCACGAAGTGTATTGTGATCGGTTATCATTATATAATCCAATCCCACTTCATTAGCAAAGCCGGCAATTTCTTCAACTTTACCGGTGCCGTCTGAAAAAACGGAATGCATATGTATTGCGCCGACGTATTCGTGCATATTAATATTCGCGGGAAGTTGTGCGGTTATTCTTCAACTTCAAATAAAGTTGAATAGTTAGTTGACTGTTGTTTTATCATATCCGAAAGCTTTGTCATAAGAATATCAACTCTTTCATCCGATTGGTCATCAAAATCTTCGTATGCCTGGTTGCTTTCGAACATATATATTTCTTCAAAGTCGTTTGGCTTGCCTTTCGTTTCAAAAACCGAATAACTTTCTAATCCTTCTGCTTTAACTAAATTTTTAAGTTCGCGAATCACATCCAAATATTCTTCTCTTTTTTCCGGAAGGATGCTGTACTTAATTGAAAATATTACTTTTCCCATTAGTTCCTCTTTAATGATTAAATTGAATATTCACCTTCATGTTCAATCTCTACCGGACCGGTTAGAGAAATGTTCTTAAAGGATTTATTTTCTATATCGAAATTTACAATTAATTCTGCATTAGATTTAGTAATTAATTTAATTGGCGGAATTTTTTTTGAATTAAAATAAGAAATAAAAGCCGCCGCAACCGAACCCGTTCCGCAAGCAAGAGTTTCAGCCTCTACTCCTTTTTCATAAGAACGGATTTTAATTTCAGAATCGGAATATTGAATAAAATTAACATTAACCCCTGCCGGCTGAAATTCCGGTGCATACCTGATTTCTTTCCCGATATTTTCAACGGGAAAATCTTCAATTCGTTTGAATGATGAATTAATTTTTCCCGGGACCGACAAAACACCCTCTATATTAATAACAACATGAGGCGAACCGGTATCAATATAAGATGCAGTAATTAATTG
>DSBF01000273.1 GCA_011049495.1 Ignavibacteria bacterium | reverse complement strand
GGCTGTGTTAATGTAACCGGGTATACTTCGGATGATTATAAACAAGATCCTGAGTTGTGGTATCGTATGGTTCATGAAAAAGACAGTAAGAAAGTTTTAGCACAAGCGCAAAGAGCCTTAAAGGGTGAAGATGTTGAACCGATTGAACATAGAATTATTCACCGCGACGGTTCGGTGAGGTGGGTACGGAATAGTATTGTAATTACAAGAGATGAATACGGCAACGCAATTTATTACGACGGCTTGATTAACGATTTGACAAATTTGAAAAAAGCAGAAGAAGCCGCAGAGAATAGAAAAAAGCAATTAATTCAAGCTGAGAAAATGGCTTCGCTTGGTGTTTTGATTTCCGGTATTGCGCATGAAATAAATAATCCGAATAATTATATTCTACTTAATATTCAACTGTTTCAAAAAATTTGGAAAGACATTCAACCTATACTTGAAGACTACTTTAAAGAAAACGGTGATTTTGTTTTAGCCGGAATGTTATATAGCCGGGCATCGCAAAAAATCAATCACTCGCTTGAAGGAATTTTGAACGGCTCTGTTAGAATTCAAAAAATTGTTAGCAGTTTAACCGATTATGCCAAACTTGATTCGGGTAAACTAGACGAAGATGTAGATATAAATAAAGTCGTTGATATGTCGGTAACTATTACTAATAATATGATTCAAAAATCAACTTCGAAATTTTCTGTTAAGTATGAAAAAAATCTACCCAAGATAAAAGGGAATACTCTTCAGCTTGAGCAAGTAATAATAAATTTAATATCAAATGCATGTCAATCATTAAAAAATAGAAATAGCAAAATATCGGTTGAAACAGGAATTGATCAAAATAAATTCTTAACAATAAAAGTTGAGGATGAAGGAGTAGGAATAAAAGAAAAAAATCTCAAACATATTATGGACCCTTTTTATACAACAAAACGTGACAGCGGTGGGACAGGTTTTGGACTTTCGATTTCTTACAACATTATAAAAAATCATAATGGTGATTTATCTTTGCATAGTAAACCCGGTAAAGGGACAATTGCTTTAGTATCACTACCAATTAATTAAAAGAAAATAAAATGAAACCGAAAATTATACCCGATAAACCAATTCTTCTAGTAGATGATGAAGAACATTTTTTATTAAGTGCCGAGTTAACAATTTCATCAAACGGTATAAAAAATATTGAAACATGCAGTGACAGCAGAAATGTTTTATCACTTCTGTCAAAAAAGGAATATTCTATAGTCGTACTTGATCTTAACATGCCTTTTGTTTCCGGTTCAGAACTTCTTCCACAAATTGTAAAAAATTACCCGGAGATCCCCGTAATTGTTATAACCGCCGTTAATAATGTTGAAAGTGCTGTTCAATCAATGAAAGAAGGTGCTTTCGATTATGTTGTTAAACCGGTTGATGATACGCGTTTAATAGCTACGATTAAACGCGGTTTAGAATTAACGGAAATGCGAAACGAAAATAAACTTCTAAAAGAATCGCTATTAAAGGAAAAGTTGGAACACCCGGAATCTTTTGAGCAAATTATTACAACAAGCGGTTCGATGCGGGCAATATTCCGCTATATCGAAGCAATTGCTAAAACAAATCTACCGGTTTTAATAACCGGGGAAACCGGTACAGGTAAGGAGCTGATAGCTCAAGCAGTTCATAATATCAGCGGAAGAAAAGGCGAACTTATTCCGGTTAACGTTGCCGGTGTGGATGATAATCTTTTTTCCGATACATTGTTCGGGCATAAAAAAGGTGCGTTTACCGGTGCGGATATTGAAAGAAAAGGTTTAATTGAACATGCCGAGGATGGTACTTTATTTCTCGATGAAATTGGAGACCTAAGCATTGAATCACAAGTAAAATTATTAAGATTATTACAGGACGGAAAATATTATCCGCTCGGTTCCGATATTGCAAAACTTTCTAACGCAAGAATTATTGTAGCAACAAACCGCGATATTAAATCAATGCAAAACGGCGAAGGATTTAGGCAAGATCTTTATTATAGACTAAGATCACATCATATTCATATCCCGCCGCTTCGCGAAAGAAAAAAAGATATTCCTTTTTTGATTGACTACTTTTTAATTAAGGCATCAAATGAATTGGGAAAAAAGAAACCTCATCCGCCGAAAGAACTATTTACTTTGTTAAGTAATTATCATTTCCCGGGTAACGTACGTGAACTTGAGGGAATTATTTTTGATGCGGTTAGCCTTCACAAATCCGGAATTCTTTCTTTAGAACTAATTAGGAAAAAATTAGCAGATCAACTTATAACCAAAGCAATACCCGATGCCAATGGCGATGATACTGAAGATCCGCCTATCACAATTACCGGCAGATTTCCATCATTAAAAGAAACTGAGAATGTTCTAGTTAATGAAGCATTGAAAAGAGCAGATGGAAATCAAACTATTGCAGCTGATTTATTAGGAATTTCCAGGAGAGCACTGAATAATCGTTTGCAACGGAAAAAGAATAATTAAGACAGCGCCTCCGCTAATGGTGCCACAATTCTACCTATCGAAATTTTTTCAAAACTTTCCAATTTGTTAATATTAAATAACTTACAGCTATGCCTCAATTTTGCTGTGAAATTATGTGGCATCCTTTTGAATTAATTTTTTGCTTTGTCTTTCCGTCTAACACTTTATAATATAATAGTTTAGCTGTGGTAATCTTCACTTGGCATATCAATTGTTTATTAAAGGGTGAGTTGATCTGGAAAAGGAGGCAAAATGAAAATGATCAAATTATATATAGTCTTATTTGCAATGATGGTAATGACTGCGTCAAATTCAATGGCTCAGCGCAATGAGAATTTTTCGGAATTAGTTACAAGGAACATTGTCGAATCCCTGAAACATGATATAGAAGGTGTTGTTGAAGCATCAATATATAACTCAATATTCTTAACTAAGTATTATCCGGAAGCAAAGATAGACAGAGTATTAAATGAACTTAACAATGTTGTAGTTAATTCGAGCAACCCGGTATTGCGTTATAAAGCTCAATTAGCTGTTCTGTTTATTTCAAATTACAGCAGTGATGAACTAAACATGGATAACTTTAAGGACGATCAAACAGAATTATTCCGGGTTATTTCGGAAAAACTGCAAGATACATTTTTAGTATCAAGTAATAAATAATCGAAAATTCCATCCTCCCTGTACCGGCTTATGGAGTTCGTGGGGTCTCCTGAGCCGGTCTTTTATTTTAAATCAAAGAAGAAGAGATTCCATCCGTTAGCTAACGGATGGAATCTCTGGAATACAATGTGTAGATGTTGCTAATTTTAAAATCAGACAAACTATCTTAAAGTTGACTCAAATATCTTCTTTATATATATTATCATTCAAATAATATATTACTTGGTAAGTAATAGATAGAATGCAAGCCTACATTACACGAGAACAAGATTACGCACTACGAATTACCTCCGCACTAGCGGCGCTCAAAGAAAACGAACAACTACCTGTAAGTGAACTTTCAAAGCGTTTATACATCTCGAAAAGTTTTGCCGCACGAATTGTACATAAACTTACAAAGAGTGGTATACTTTTAACAATGCAGGGAAAGTACGGTGGTGTTTCATTAAAAAAGCGAGCCGATAAACTTTCAGTTTATGAAGTGCTTTCAACTATTGGTTTCAAAACAAAATTCAATCAATGCCTCGATGGAAGATTCCCTTGCGTGTTTTCAAATAAATGTTTGTTCCACTTATTCTTTGACGAAGAAGAAAGAAATCTTCACGATAAAATGAAACAAAAAATGATCTCTGAATTTGTGATCTAAAAATTATTTTATTCAACTAAACTATGGAGTATAATTAAATGGATGTTGAAATACTTGCACGATTTCAATTTGCATTTACTGTTGCCTTCCATTACATCTTTCCTCCTTTAAGTATTGGGCTTGGTGTACTATTGGTAATTATGGAAGGCATGTATCTCAAAACAAAAAATCCTCTTTATGAGCGGATGACAAAATTTTGGGTAAAAGTGTTTGGATTAACTTTTGCCATTGGTGTTGCCGGCGGTATTGTTATGGAATTTGAATTCGGTACGAACTGGGCAACTTATTCAAGATTTGTCGGTGATGTTTTCGGAAGTGCACTTGCTGCCGAAGGTATATTTGCTTTCTTTCTTGAATCCGGTTTTCTTGCAGTTTTAGTTTTCGGGTGGGATAAAGTAAGTCCGCGTGTGCATTTCTTTTCAACTATAATGGTTTCGCTCGGTTCAATGTTAAGTGCCGTTTGGATTGTAGTAGCAAATTCATGGCAGCAAACTCCAGCCGGTTATCATATTGTTGGCGAAGGCTTAAACGCAAGAGCTGAGATTACAGATTTCTGGGCGATGGTTTTTAATCCATCTTCAATGGAAAGACTTTCTCATGTGTTGTCGGGTGCTTGGTTAGCTGGTGCATTTCTTGTCATAAGTGTAAGTGCATATTATTTATTGAAAAACAAACATCTCGATTTTGCAAAACAGTCAATGAAAATTGCTTTGGGATTAGCATTGTTTGCTTCTTTGTTTCAATTATTTACCGGACATCAGAGCGCAATTGGTGTTAGTGAAAACCAACCGGCTAAGTTAGCTGCTTATGAAGCACATTTTGATTCATCTGCTTCCGCACCTCTTTATTTATTCGGCTGGGTTGATGAACAAAAACAAGATGTAAAATTTGGTGTGGCAGTCCCGGGATTGTTAAGCTATTTGCTATATGGAGATGCTAAAAGAGAAGTTACCGGATTAAATGCATTTAACCCGGAAGACAGACCGCCTGTTAATATTGTATTCCAAGCATATCATTTGATGGTAGCTATCGGATTCTTTTTAATTGCAATCAGTATTCTCAGTATAATTTATCTAAAGCGAAATAAACTTTTTGAAACAAGATGGCTACTTTGGGTTTTAGTGTTTTCGGTTCTTGGTCCGCAAATCGCAAATCAAATAGGTTGGATTGCAGCCGAAGTTGGAAGACAACCTTGGATTGTATATGGATTATTAAGAACATCCGAAGCATTATCAAAAGTTGTTGAAGCTAATCAAGTGATCTTTTCATTAATTCTCTTTTTTGTGATCTATTCCTCACTGTTCGTGTTGTTTATTTACTTGCTGAATGAAAAAATTCAACATGGACCTGAACAGCCAGATACAATAGCATCGGAATACAAAAAGCAAAAAGGTGTACTCAAATACTAAAAATTAAAGTTGAGGATGAATAATGGAATTTACATTTGACTTAAATACAATTTGGTTTATCTTGATAGGGGTTTTACTAGCCGGTTATGCAATATTGGACGGCTTCGATTTAGGCGTCGGTTCGCTTCATCTTCTTGTAAAAGATGATACCGAAAGAAGATTGATGATTAATTCAATCGGTCCCGTTTGGGATGGAAACGAAGTGTGGCTTGTTACCGGAGGTGGTGCTTTGTTCGCTGCATTCCCGCATGTTTATGCAACAGTATTCTCCGGATTTTATACTGCGTTCATGTTGCTGATTGCCGGATTAATTTTCCGTGCTGTCGCAATCGAATTTAGAAGTAAAAGACCAAGTAAAAGATGGCGGAATGCATGGGATATTGCTTTCAGTGTTTCAAGTATTTTGATTGCATTACTTATGGGCGTTGCACTTGGGAATATTATTACGGGTGTACCGCTTGGTGCCGATAAAGAATTTGTAGGTAATTTTTGGACTCTTATTAATCCTTACACTCTTTTAGTTGGAATTACAACACTATCATTATTTATGATGCACGGTGCTATATATGCTGTGTTAAAAACTGAAGGAGAATTTCAAAAAAGAATTAGTGGATGGGTTAACAATACAATAATATTCTTTGTCATCATGTATGTAACTACAACAATGGCTACGTTGATTTATTATCCGCACATGATTGATCACTTTAAAGATTCTCCAGTATTGTTTCTGGTTGCCTTGCTAAATATGCTGGCAATTGCAAATATACCGAGGGAAATACATCACGGAAGAGAGTTCAGGGCGTTCTTATCATCTGCCGCAAGTATAGCCGCGCTGCTTGCACTTTTTGCAATTGGGTTGTTCCCAAATATTGTTCTATCAAATCCTAACCCGGAATTGTCATTAAATATATACAATGGTGCATCATCGCAAAAGACATTAAACATTATGCTGATTATGGCAATCATAGGAATTCCCTTTGTGCTTGCTTATACAATCAGCATTTATTGGATATTCAGAGGAAAGGTTAAATTAAATGCGATGAGTTATTGATTAGAAATAATCCCCGGGATTTGCCGGTTTAAAAAATGAAATATGAATTCTTGATCTTTCTTTTTATTTTGAAAATTCCCGGGGATTTTGGATATCTTACTTACACTTTATAATAACAATGAGTACAAAGTAAATGAAAAACCTCGCTTTTCAAGACTACTATCCCGATGATGTCGCCCAATGTTACGGCTGCGGAAAGTTAAATAAAAAAGGACATCAAATAAAAACTTATTGGGAAGGTGAAGAAACTGTAACCAAATATACTCCAAAAGAATATCACACCGCTATTCCCGGTTATGTTTATGGCGGACTTCTTGCTTCATTAATCGATTGTCACGGAACCGGTTCTGCCGCAGCGGCAATGTACAAACATGAAGGTCGTGAAATGGATACAGATCCGCCTCTCCGTTTTGTGACTGCATCATTAAAAGTGAATTATCTAAAACCAACCCCTCTCGGACCTGAACTCGTACTTCGCGGTAAAATTAGAGAAGTAAAAGGAAAAAAAGTTATTGTTGATATAGAATTATTTGCTGAAGATCAGCTCTGCGTCCAAGGGGAAGTAATTGCGGTTAAGATGCCGGAAAAACTTTTAAAAGAATAAATAAATTTGGATTATATATCAGATTTATTAATAATAAATTATCGTTGCAAATATTATAATATATACTTATTATTTTACTAATGAAATTAAAGGTAATTTATATATTATTTTATTGCACTCTAATTTTCTTTGGATGCAAGGAGTCAAAAATCATAATTGAGCCGGAAAGGGAAATTATTGATCTTCCAGCGAAATTGGACTCTGCAAAAGTTCTAATTATCACGCCTATTAATAATCAACATGTTTTTCGAGAACTAAGTGTTGAAATTAGAGTTTTATCAAACTCTACTGTTCAATTTGTTCGATTATATATTAACAATAAGACTGATTCAACATTAATTTTATATAATTCACCATATAATTTTGTTATTGATTGCGAGAAAAATAATTATTCTGGAGCAATTGAAATTTATGCAGAAGTTTTTGCTAACCATATTTTTACTTATTCTGGTATTAAAAAGGTTATTGTTGAGAAGTTTTCTGCTCCTTTCTTATCGGTTTATACCTACGAAACGAAAATTAATTTACTATGGCAAGAAAGTTTTTCATTTGAAGATGGTCATATCTTAGAGCGAAAGAAAAATGATGATCAATTTGAGGTATTGGCAATATTTCCGAGTAATATAAATCAATATGAGGATATACCCCATGATACAACAGCAACATTTACGTATCGGGTTAGATCGTTCATGGATTCTCTTTATTCTCCTTACAGTAATTCAATTTCAGTACGTTCACGCGGAAAATATCAAGTAGGTTCAAACCCATTAACAGGAGCTAATCAACCAAACCAATGGGGGGATAGGGTTTCTCCAATGTCTGTAAACAAAAGAATTAATTTATTAGGTCTTTCTTGGGAAAACACTAGTCTTGTTGGCTTTTTAAATTTAGATACTTACAGATCAGATGTCTATACAAAATCCTATTTCGAAAGGTTTTTATCGGTTGAAGCAAGTACAATCACAGATAATTTTTGGTGTGGCACAAGTGTTAACAAAATTTACGAAATGAATAAGTTTAATAATTATCAAAAAGGTTATGTGGTTCAAGGTGACTCAATAATTTCGTTAAAAGAGGACGTGATCAATAATCGTTTAATTTATGGAACAGTTAGTGGTTATTTGGGTGCTGTGGATATTAGTTCGAAAACAATGCATTTTTATGAAAAGGTAAGTGACAACGAAATTACTGATATTATCGTAACTACATCAGGTAGTATTTATTATTCAATTGAAGATCAATGCCTTTATAAATTTGACCCTTCAACCGGTCTATCTGATTGTATCAACTTTGGTCAGATAATTACTACTCTGCTTTCAATTGACGATAAAGTATTTATAGGAACACAGGGTGGTGATCTGTTTGTTGGTTATAATACCGATGAAATTTATATCGGCAATCTTCAAAAATTTCATTTGCATAATGGAAAAATATGGGATCTTGATTATTCAGAAAGACGCTTACTTTCTTATGGCGAAGACGGTAAATTACTGCTGTCTCTAGTAGATGAATTTGAAGGAATTAAAACTGCATACATAATTCCTCTCGGACCTTTTAACAAAAAAATTCGTATTGCATCATCACGGGACAACAAAACTCTCCTCCTTTCCTCAGATCGAAATGTTTATTCCGCAAGATACATCCAATTTTGGGAAAAAATCTAAAATGAAAAAATAATTGTTTTATTTTTGCATTAAATCTTTTTTAGCTAATAAAACATTTTCCCATACAACCTTTCCGGCTAATTGAAGTCTAAATTCTGAGAGACGAGAATTATGCAAGAAGACATTCAACTAATTAAACAAGCACAAAAAGGGGATCAATTGGCTTTTGAACAATTGGTATATCGTTACGATCGTCAGGTTTTAAATATTGCAATGTCATTTAGAAATAACGAAGACGATGCACAGGATATTTACCAGGAAGTTTTTCTAAGAGTTTTTAGGGGCTTAAAAATTTCCAACTCAAAAGTGAATTTTCAACCTGGCTTTTTAGAATTACAACTAATGTATGTATCTCATATAAAACACAAAAGGAACGAAACAGACATCAATCACTCAACGAACAGATAGGAAACGACGAAGATGATATTAGAACGAGAGGTGACTTTATCGAATCAGATGCATCGGTTGAAAAAGAAACAGAGCTAAATGAAAATCAACAATATATAAGTGAAGCATTAGAAAAAATACCGGCTCAGCAAAAATTAGCATTTACATTAAAATACTTTGACGGATATAAAATAAAAGAAATTGCCGAAATGATGCATTGCACCGAGGGAACGGTAAAAAGATATTTATTTAATGCATCCGGTAAAATGAAAGAACAATTAAAGCATGTGATAGAGGTGTAAAATGAAAATAGAAAAGTTTAGAGAATTACTTGAACTTTATTTTCTTGACGAGCTTGATCAAGATAAAAAAGAATTGATTGAAAATAAAATTCTTGAATCGGATGAATACAAAAAAGAATTCGATTCATATCGAAAATTTTACTCGGCAATTGAAAATTCGAAACCGAAAAATATAGATGAAAATAAACTTGAGAATTTGAGAAAAGAATTGTTCAATAAAATTGAATTGGAACAATCTCAGATAAAAGTTAAAACAAAACAAAAATCATTCTGGAATTTTATTTTCTTTACTAATTATAAAACTGCCTATGCGATGGTAACTACACTGCTTATCGGTTTTTTCCTCGGATATATAATTTTTAGTTCTACAACTGCACCGCCAATTAAAAAATTAGCTGAAAATGAAATTGATTTGGACGCAATCGATAGAAACGAAATAAATATTTCGAACATTAGGTTTCAAAATCCGTTTAGCGATGAAGGTGAAATAGAAATTAGGTTTGATGCTATTAAACCCATTACTTATAAGGGGAATCTCAATGATCCCCACATGCAAAGATTACTTGCAGCGGCTTTAGTTAATTCCGATAATCCCGGTGTAAGAATTAGAACTGTTAATACGCTTGCTTTGCAATCCCGGCACGAAACATTATATGATCCTAAAATTAAATCGGCACTGATTACAGCACTTAAAACAGATGAAAATGCCGGTGTAAGAAGAGAAGCTCTAATTGCTCTGATGAAGTTTAATTATGATAACGAAATTAGAGAAGCTTATTTATACGTACTTGCAAAAGACGATAATCCCGGACTTAAAGTAGCGGCAATAAACGCACTTGCTGAACTTAAACTGCAAGGCAAATCAATAGATGATGAAATCAAAAACTTAATTGAAAACGAATTATCAAACGGCGAGAATAGATCAATAAGATTAAAAGCCGCTTCCTTAATACAAGGAGAATATTAAAATGAAAAAGATAATTATACTCGTATTCTTTCTGGCGGCATCAACTATAACGATGTTTGCACAAAAAGATGTTATTACAAGAACTCTTCCTATTAATAAAGGAGGAACTCTTGAGGTGGAACTAAGCCAAGGTGATATTCAAATTGAGACTTGGAAAAGAAACGAAGTTCAATTAAAAGTGGATGGATTAAGTGACGATGACGACAGACTCGAATTAAAATCAACCGGGAATTATATTTCTATTAAATACAAAAGCAGATGGGGCTGGGGTGGGAAAAGTGCTGATTACTATTTAAGCGTTCCTTCCGATATTAATATTAAGGTTACAACTTTTGGCGGCGATATTGATATTCATAATGATATAAACGGAGATGTCAGCTTAAAAACCATGGGGGGAGATATCTCTGTTTCCGATATAAAAGGTGATGCAAAATTAGAGACTATGGGGGGAGACATTACATTTAAAAATATTGCCGGTAGTGCATTAATTTCATCTCAAGGTGGTGACTTAAGAGGTGAAAATATAAACGGTCCCGGTTCGGATGTTAAGACTATGGGGGGAGACATTCGTTTCAATAAGGTTAACGATGTTAGAAAAATAACAACATTCGGCGGTGATATTAATGTTAATGAATCCGTTGGCGATGTTGAGCTCACAACTTTCGGTGGAAACATAAGATTAGAAAAGGGAGAGAATAGCGTTAAAGCTAAGACATCCGGTGGAAATATTTATATCGGGAAAGCAAACGGCAAAGTTGATGTAAACACTGGTGCAGGTTTAATTGAGCTAAAACAAATTACTGGTAGTATAAATGCTAAAACTTCCGCCGGAGATATTTATGTTGACTTTATACCTTCCGGCAATCAAACATCGGAGCTTCGTACCAATGCCGGAAATATTATTTTAACATTGCCTTCCAATACAAAAACAGAAGTTGAAGCAGAGGCTTTTATACCGGGCGTTAGAAGAGAATCCGGTAGATCAATTATCTCGGATTTCCCGGGTGATGTTATTGAACGGCACGGAAAAGTATTGGGCAATTTTGTGATTAACGGCGGCGGCAATAAAATCTATTTAAAATCCACATCCGGTGAAATTCAAATAAAAAAGAAATAACTAAACTCTCTTCTATGGGCGGGGATATAAAAGTTTACGTTCCGGCTGATCTTGATATGGATATAGAAATCGAAGTTGTTTTTAATGAAAAACGGCGAAATAAAGTTGAAATTATCAGCAACTTTAAATTGACCGAGAAAGTTGTTGATACCGATGATGTTAATAGTGATTCAAAAAAACTTTTAGGTACAGGTGTAAACGGTTCAGGTAAAAACAAAGTGAAAATTAATACCATTGGCGGCAAAGCGCTCTATTTGTAAATTTTCGATCACTTGAGATTGTGAATATAATAGAAGTTCCTTTTATTCCTGAATTCTGACGTATGCGCAAAAAAAATTATTCTCAGTATGTGATTGAATTATATGAAGTTATTTTTTTGCTAATCGAAAAAACTGCACTACTTGTTGGAACAAAGGATTTTGCTTTGATTCCGAGAGGTTACCACCGCAGAGATAAAGCCTGCCTGAAGTTTGCGGCTACAAGTTATTAACGTTGAAGGTCATCAGACTTCGCTCGTTAGAGTCCGGAGACTCCAACGGAGTCTTCGACCGAACTCCCGACAGGGTGCGCGTCGAGGTCTGACGACTGGCGAGTCACTTGTTTTTGACCTTCAACGTTGCTAGCTATCTTAGCAACCTTCGAGGAAAAACTACATAAAGCGCATATCCTTACCTCAAAGGTTTATCCCAAATTTGTTATAGAGTTCTTTAAAAACTAGTATTACAAAATTTTCCCACCTAAAAATCCTCTGATCCAGTATATGATTGTAAAATTATTATAGTATCTATGTTCTTGAGAAAATCTTGCTTCGCTGATTAGATATAATTAAGTTTAATTCCACTGTTACAGATTTTCAAAAATATACGAAGGAAGGAAAATGAACACCGCCATGAAGAATTCCGTCCACAAAAGTTTTTATAAAAATGTACTTGGTTTTTTTGATAAAGCCGGTATGCTGACAAAATATCCCAAAGGATTATTAAATCAGATTCGTGAAACGAACGCGGTTTACCGAATCATTTTTCCGATTAGAACAAGTAGAAAGAACTATGAAGTTATTGAAGCTTTCAGAGCCGAACACAGTCATCATAAACTGCCTGTAAAAGGTGGTATCCGGTATAGTCTATCTGTAAACCAGGACGAAGTAATGGCATTGGCTGCTTTAATGACCTTCAAATGTGCAGTTGTAGATGTTCCTTTTGGTGGAGCCAAAGGAGGAATTAGAATTGATCCGAAAAAATACTCGGAAGCACAACTTGAAAGAATTACAAGAAGATATACTGCAGAATTAATTAAGAAAAATTTTATTGGACCGGCAATAGATGTTCCGGCACCCGACTACGGAACAGGCGCCCGGGAAATGGCATGGATAGCCGATACTTATCAACAATTTCATCCCGAACAAATTGATGCTGCCGGGTGCGTTACCGGTAAACCAATTAGCCAGGGAGGTGTGCGCGGAAGAACGGAAGCCACCGGTCGGGGTGTGTTTTTTGCGGCAAGAGAGGTAGTAAGTATCACCGAAGATATGAAAAAAATTGGGCTTACAACCGGTCTCGAAGGAAAGAAAGTAATCGTTCAAGGTTTGGGAAATGTCGGTTATCATGCAGCAAAATTTTTGCAGGATTCCGGAGCACTTATAGTTGGAATAGCAGAATACGAAGGTGCTATTTATAATAAAAATGGGCTTGATGTAGATTCCGTTTTTCAACACCGTAAAAACAGAAACACAATTTTGAACTTTAAAGGAGCCAAAAATATAAAACCAACCGAAAAAGCTTTGGAGCTTAATTGTGATATTTTAATCCCTGCAGCATTAGAAAATCAGATTCATGCTGAAAATGCAAATAAGATAAAAGCAAAAATTATTATTGAAGCAGCAAATGGACCGTTAACACCTGAAGCAGAAGAAATTTTACTGAAAAAAAATGTACTTATTATTCCAGATTTATATGCAAATGCAGGCGGTGTAACGGTTTCTTATTTTGAATGGCTTAAGAACCTCTCTCATGTTCGGTTTGGTCGGATGGAAAAAAGGTATGAAGAAGCAACATACAGAACACTTGTAAATACAATGGAAGAACTAACCGGTAAAAGTTTAAGTGAAACGCAAAAGCAAACACTCATTAACGGACCAAGCGAAATAGATCTTGTTAATTCCGGTTTGGAAGAAACAATGGTTACGGCATACCATGAAATAAGAGCTATAATGAAAAGAGCTAAAAGAGTCGAAACATTGAGAACTGCTAGTTATATTTCAGCTATAAATAAAATTGCGGAAAGTTATTTGGCATTAGGAATTTTCCCATAATGTATTAAACCAAAAACTCAGGAATAAATTATGAACAAAGAAATGATTTTCGAAAAACAAAAACAGGCAATAGAAATATTAAAAGAAAAAGATATTGATATGTGGATGACATTTGTGCGTGAATCCGGTAATATTAATGACCCGATGATGGATATGCTGGTCGGTACAAACTGCACTTGGCAGAGTGCATTTATTATTACAAAAACCGGTCAAACTATTGCAATAGTTGGCTCTCTTGAAATTGCTAACATGAAACTTGTCGGAACATTCGAAAGGGTTGAAGGTTATCTTAAACATATCAAAGAGAAACTGCTCGAAGTTCTTGATGAATTCAAACCGAACAAAATTGCAATTAACTTTTCAAGAAATTCCACATTAGCTGACGGGCTAACACATGGTATGTATCTTGAATTGATGGAACACCTTGACAAGACACCATATAAAGAGAAATTAATTTCATCGGAAGAAATTGTTGCTGCACTACGTGGAAGAAAATCAGATAAAGAAATTGAAATAATGAAAGAAGCAATAACAGAAACGCTGAAAATATTCGATCAAGTTACACAATACCTAAAACCCGGATTAAGTGAAAAAGAAGTTGCTCAATTTGTTCATAAAATTGTTGAAGAAAAAGGCTTCGGTTTAGCGTGGGATAAAGATTATTGTCCATCTGTATTTACCGGTCCCGATACCGCCGGTGCACATGCAGGTCCTACGGACAAAAAAATTGAACCAGGTCATGTTATAAATATGGACTTCGGGATAAAGTATAAAGGTTATTGTTCCGATATACAAAGAACATGGTATGTATTGAAACCGGGTGAAGAAAAAGCTCCCGATGTTGTTCAACGCGGCTTTGATGTAATTAAAGATTCGATTACACAGTCTGCTGCTGCAATCAAACCCGGTAAACAAGGCTGTGAAATTGATGATATTGCAAGAGGTTATATTGTCAACAGCGGTTACGAAGAATATCCTCATGCACTCGGTCATCAGTTGGGAAGAGTGGCGCATGACGGCGGAGCACTGCTTTCGCCGAGATGGGAACGTTACGGTAATCTGCCGTATTTACCTCTTGAAGAAAATCAAGTATTTACAATCGAACCACGCTTAACTATTGACGGATACGGCATAGCAACAATCGAAGAAGAAGTTGTAATTACTAAAGACGGATGTGAATTTATTACTCCAAGACAGGAACAATTATACTTGGTGAAATCTTAGTAGAATTCCCTGGGATTTTTCAAAACAATATTGCGGCATAAAAATTTTCTATAATATTAATTGCTTCGGAATTCACAGGAAATATCGACAGAGATTTTCTTAATCAAATTTTTGTATATTGGTAACGAATAAGTGAGAATAAAAAATGTTAAAAGAAAGAAAAAAATATAAAGTAAAATATATTACTGATAAAAAAGGAAATAAAAAGGAAGTTATTCTGAGTATAAACGAGTATAACCAACTTCTTGAGGATATAGAAGACCTGGCAATTGCAGCGGCTAGAGAAAAAGATGTCTTGATTGATCACGATAAGGTTCTAGAACAACTCAGAAAAGATGGATTATTATAAAATTAGATGGACAAGCTCTTCGCTAAAAGAGCTTAAAAAATTACCCGCAAAGGTTATTCCCCAAATAATTCAAAAAGCTGAAGAATTATCAGAAAATCCCTTCCCTCCAAAAGTGCGTAAACTTGCAGGTTCAACTGATCTTTTTAGAATTAGATTTCAAGATTACAGAATTGTTTATAGATTAGAAAAAAATGAGTTAATTATTGTAGTAATAAAAGTTGGACATAGAAAGGAAGTTTATAAGAAATAAATAATGTAGAGATGACATCTTTCAAATAGATGTCATCTTTGTATACTTAATTATTTCACCCGCTGAGTTGTCGTTACTCAATCAAAAACATTTTCCAACTAATTCCACCCATTATAATAGTTGTTCTTGACATATC
>DSBF01000543.1 GCA_011049495.1 Ignavibacteria bacterium | reverse complement strand
CTTTTTATCTTCCTATGTTTATTGGCAGTGTTGTTTTGTTGTCAATTTATCCCGGAATTGTAAAATATATTCCGAACCTCGTCGCTACTATCGGTAAGAATAACCTGGTATTAGACATTGCAATTATTATTGCGATTTTCGGAATTACAGGTTACATAATTTATTACTCCAGAAAGCATAATAAGCGAACACTAAACCTATTAGCGAAGTGTTTTCTATTTGCGTTCATTGGTTTTTCTACTTACTCGATGATTATAATAAGATCAAATCAAGATACACCGATTAATTTAAATAGCCCGAAAACTTTTTCCGAATTAGTTCCATATCTAAATCGTGAGCAATACGGCGATGCACCGTTATTCCAACGAAGATATTCTATGGAACCTCAGCACCAAGCAATTTATAGAAATTACAGCTCCGATCTCGATTTCTTCTGGAATTATCAAATGGATCATATGTTCAATAGGTACATGCTATGGAATTATGCCGGACGTTCATCAACAATGCAGGACGACGGTGTTGATTGGTCAAAATTATTGGGGATCCCGTTTTTCTTAGGTCTATTTGGAATCTTCTATCATTTCAGAAGAGATTGGAAAATGGCAAGCGTATTTTTAGTCTTGTTTCTTATGCTTGGTTATATCATGTCTATCTATTTTAATATGCAGCAGCCTCAACCGCGTGAAAGGGATTATTTTTATGCCGGCGCTTTGTTTGTCTTTTCTATTTGGATCGGCTTGGGTGTTCGTGGTACACTCGATTTTGTCAGAGAAAAGTTTTTAAACACAAAGTTTCTCAAACCTATTCTCAGTTTGGTTATGATCGTTGCCTTTGTTGCCGTACCTGTAAATATGTTGTCAAAAAATTATTTCTCTAACGACCGTTCAAAAAATTATTTGCCTTGGGATTATGCTTACAACTTACTCCAAAGTGTTGCTCCAAACGGAATAATTTTTACTAACGGTGATAATGATACTTTCCCGCTTTGGTATTTGCAGGATGTTGAAGGAGTTAGGCAGGACGTTAGAGTTGTTAATTTAAGTCTGCTTAATACCCCTTGGTATATCCTACAAATGAAAAATACCGAACCACACGGCGCTCAAAAGATTAAAATGAGTTATTCCGATGATCAAATAAATAGAATTGGTCCGGCGAGATGGGAAACAAGAACAATTTCTATTGATGTTCCGCCGGAAGTAATTGAGCAGTACAATGTTACGGATACCTCAATAATAAATTCGGGTAAACTTTCCTGGCGTATGAGCCACGCAGCTCAATACGGTGATATTACTGCCGTTAGAGTTCAAGATTTAGTTGCATTGGATATTATTCGTTCCAATGTCTGGGATAGACCGATTTATTTTGCGGCAACGGTTAGTGATGATAGCAAAATCGGATTACTCGATTATCTTCAAATGGAAGGAATGGCTTACAGGTTAATTCCGGATAAAAAAGAAACCTCTATAACAAATGTTAACCCGGAAATAATTGAACAGCAGTTATTCAATATTCCAGAAGGACACAGCAAAACATATCAACCGGGATTTAAATTCCGTGGAATGGATGATCCTTCGGTTTTCTTGAATGACGGTGAAATCAGAATGATGCAAAATTACCGCAATTCGTTCATTAAGTTGGCACTTTACTACTTATACGAAACACGAGATAACGAGAAAGTAATCCGAACATTAGATAAGATGGAAGAAAGACTCCCGCGTCATGTACTTCCGATAGATCATAGAATTTTATTTGATGTGGCAAACATTTATTACGAAGCCGAGGATTTTGAAAAGTATGTTGAAATTTCATCTGAAGTTCAGGAAATAACAGAACAAAAATTGAAAGAAAATCCAACTGATTTTCAAAGTTCTTACAATCCTTATAGATTATTATTGGATATTTATGAGAGAACCGGGCAATATGGTAAGGCGGTTGAACTTGTTGATCAAATTGAATCATACTTACCCGGTGATCCATCGGTTCAATCTTTGAGAAGAAAATTTGAACGACTGAGTAAGTCTCAGGAAGATATTGAAACGGATAAAAATATTCCTGTTCCGGATACTGTTCAATAATTTTTAAAATACAAACGAATAGGTTGTTTTAAGTTTCTTTTGCAGAGTGGATTTTTTTTAGTGAACTTTGTGACTCCTTTGTGCTCTTAGTGGTAAAGGCTTTGTAACCACAAGGGACTCAAAGAATCCACAAAGGGCACTATTTAATATTAACTGCAAGAACTATTCATGCAAGTGAAATTGCATAATTTGTATATAATGCTAAACCAACAGTTAATAAAGGACTTCTATTTTCCGATTAGTAATTAACTACTATAATTTTAAGTCCATCAGAATTATTAACTTCTATAAGCACCGATTCAATTTCGAAAGGGTCTGACGGTGAAGTAATATGAGTTACAAATTGATCATAACCGGCAAGAATTCTTAACAAAAGTTTTTTATCAATTTTTTGTCCGCCGGTTGCCGCTGCTGATTTATTATTGAAAATAACAATCTTAATCGGCAGTTGTCTGTTTACGGCTTCCATTAAACCGAGTTGACCAGCGGAAAGAAAACCGAAGTCACCTGTAAGCGCCCAAACATTTCTATTACCCGCCATAAAAGCCCCGATTGCTAATGGAATGCTTCCACCGATATATGTAACAATATCAATAGCATCATAAGGCGGAAAGGCAAATGAACTTGAAATGCTTGTATCACCTGTTGTTATATCCCGCTTAACTGATTTGAATATTTCAAAAAAAGGAATGTACTTAGCAGCGGATTCAATATACTTGTCAGGTAAGTTATCAGGTATCTTCGGAAGATCAGGTTTTTTAATTACACTTCTGTCTCCATCAAATATTTTGGCAGCAAAAACTTTGTATTGGTAATCCGATAAAAACGGATGAACTACATGATGATATATATCTCGCTTATAAATAAAATTTCTTGTGAGGTTAGTTCTTCTATCAAATTCATAAGTATCATCAATTGAAGCAGCATCGATAATCAGTGCATAAGGGAGAAAAGTTCGTTCAGATTCAGGGTAAGCACTAATTATATCCTCGTAAACCAATTCTGGTTTGGTGATGCGGTACGGAATTCCGCTTCCTTTCAGAAGAGGTTCAATTTCCATAATATTATCGGAACTCTTACCTGTCTTATCATCAAAAATAATCGAGACAAAACCGGCTGTAATGTCGGTATAGAGTGCATCGGTAAGTGAATTCATTGCTTTTGCAATACCCTGGGATTTACCAAGAAAAGCAGAACGCTTTCCACAAATTGCCGCAGAGTGTGCTATTGTAAATGCAACTTCTTCGTGAAATGAAAGTGGGTATTGTTTGGATGTCATCGCATTGAAATCATTATAAACTTGACTGCCGCCTAAACCGGGCACATTAGTAACAACTGAAACTCCCAAATCAATAAAAGCTTGCGATATAATTTCCGATACTTTAGCTGACATTTTATTCTCTGTTAATTTTTATTGGCTGCAAGTAAATTAAAATCATTCCCGGTTGGATTTTGGAAAATCCTTAAATCAAATTGCGGAACGACCGCAAAAATATGATCAAAAATATCTGATTGAATATCTTCATATTCTGCCCATTTTGTTGTGGTGGCAAACACATAAATTTCAATCGGCAATCCTTCCGGTCCCGGTGGAAGGTGTCGAACTAAAAATGTTAATCCTTTATGTATATCTTCTCTTTGTAAAAGATACTCTTTAAGATAAGCACGAAAAGTTCCTACATTGGTTAACCTTCTTCCGTTTATCAGCTGAGATTGATCAATTTTTTTCTCTTCGTTGAACTTTGCAACTTCGGATTTCTTCTTTTCGAGATAGTTCTTTATCAGTTGGAATTTTCCGAAACGTTCAAGCATTTCATCATTACAAAAAGTTATAGAATTTTGATCGATATAAATTGATCGTTTAATTCTTCTTCCGCCGCTTAACTGCATACCACGCCAGTTTTTAAAGCTGTCTTCGATAAGTTTGTAAGTTGGAATTACCGTAATAGTTTTATCCCAATTCTGAACTTTTATTGTATGAAGTGCAATATCAATCACATCACCATCCGCTCCGAACTTAGGTACTTCAATCCAATCTCCAACCTTTATCAAATCGTATGAAGAGATTTGAACGCTTGCAACAAAAGAAAGAATAGTATCTCTAAATATTAATAACAGAACCGCCGTTAAAGCACCTAAACCGCCGAGTATTGCCCATGGCGATTGTCCCGTTAATGCAGTAATTATTAAAATTCCTCCGAAGATGTACATTATAATTTTTACAACTTGTATGTAACCTTTAATAGGGCGTTCTTTATACTTTTCAATTTTTTCATAGATTTCAACAATTCCGTTCAGTAAAGCACTAAGAGTAAGTAAAATGAAAATAATGATAAGTACGGCAGAGAATCTTTCAATAAATCCCGCGAATGTAGGTGACAGGTAAGAAAAATTCATTATAACCAGAAACGGGGCAATAAGTGAGATTCTTCTAAGCATTTTGTTGCTTAAAAGTATATCATCCCATTCGGTTTTAGTGCGTTGAACAAATCCTCTTATAACGCGCATCAAAACTGTTTTTGTAATTATGTAGACTATGTAGGAAAGAATTAACACACCTAATAGTGCCACATTTTCTTTTAGAAACGGATACTGATCTAACCAATTCTGGATATCTTCAAAAAATTTCATAGTAAACTCAATTATTTATGGAAATCACAGTTGTAATTTATAAAATTAGTCTATCTCTGTCTTTCATTTTATAAACAAATGAAGAATATTTTTTAACTTTGCTTTCCATTTGGAGAATAATTTGCAATTTCGTCCAGAGAATGATTCTAATTTTAAGGCTTATCTTGCATGGGTAACAATTTGTGTTATTTGGGGTACGACCTATTTGGCAATTAAAATTGGTGTAACCGATTTGCCTCCGTTCTTGTTTGCCGGTTTTCGCTGGATTATTGCCGGTCCTCTTTTTCTTCTAATTCTTGTTTTGCGTAAATACAAACTCCCGTCTTTTTCCGATATAAAACATCTTGCAGTAGTTGGAACTTTGTTGCTCGGTTTCGGAAACGGATTAGTTGTTGTTGGCGAACAATGGCTGCCAAGCGGTTTAACTTCATTGCTTATTACTACTCTTCCGTTTTGGATAGTCGGACTTGAGTCTTTTGTGCCAAAGGGACCGAAATTAAATAGCACAATTATTTTAGGATTATTAAGCGGTTTAATTGGTGTGGCAATTATTTTCAGTGAGAACTTAACCGACATTTGGAAAACAGATTATTTCCCGGGTGTAGTAAGTTTACTAATTGCAATGTTTGCATGGGGCAGCGGAACTGTTTATTCTAAATACAACAAGGTTACCGTTCATCCAATTATGGGAGCTGCAGTTCAAATGATTATTGCGGGCATTCTGCAATTAACTTTAGGTTTCTCTCTTGGAGAATGGGGAAAGTTTAATTTTACCGTCGAAAGTTTATATGCATTCGGTTACTTAACATTTGTTGCATCAATTTTTGGTTATGGTTCTTATATGTATGCAATTTCAAGACTTCCGATATCATTTGTATCAACATATACATACATCAATCCGGTAATTGCTTTGACTTTGGGATGGATAGTGCTGAATGAAACAATAAATTTCGAAATTATTATCGGTATGATAGTAATTTTTATCGGAGTGACATTAGTAAAAAGGGGAGCTGATTAACTCCCCTTTTATCTTAACCAATCCACAATTCGCTTGTAGTAAGTTTTTTCTCTCTCTTCACAAATTGATTTGGGTTTTTTATCTGCGAAGAGGGTAGTTGGGGTTTTAATTTTGAATCTGTTGAAGGTCGTGTATTTTGATTCAATTTCTTAACCCAATTCTCATAACTTATCATCGAACTTAATCGCATATTTTCCATAATTGTCCTCCCCTTCTCATTTTACTGCACTTATTTGTAAACAATTATTCAATTAATGTCAATACCATTTTTCATGATTTAAATCGGATAATAGAAGCATAAATCTGCATTTACAAATGGCTTTTAAAGAATTTCACTTTCTTATTTAATGACCGAATAAATTTTGAGTGCCCATAAGAATGTATAAATCGGAAGTACATAATTAGTTCCCGTTGTGACAATTTTTTCTACTTTTTTCTGTGTTTGTGTGTATGTTAGAAAACGTAAGTGATCAATTAACAAAGTTTTATGTATGAATTGGATTTCTTCAGGTAAATATTTTGTAATTTCAATACACAAATGTTTTTTATGTAAATAAAAGATCAATCGGGAAGAAACCGGCTTTTTTCTGAATTTGTTAACGAGATTTCTGCGAATGTTGTTTTATGAGGTCTGTAAACCGTGAAGAGTATAAGAATAAGAATTGAAACAAGCAGATATGTTTGCGATCCTGTCAATAAATAAAAAACGAGATTTATAATATTCGTAAAATCTAATATTCCCATTATCAGCAAACTAAAAGTTCTATACTTAGCAAATTTTTCTTCTAATGTGAGATTAATTTCAATCTGTTTTCTAACTGTAAAAAGATACTTAGCCGAAAGAATACTCATGGTATTTATAACAAGAAGAATTATGGGAAGGTATTCAAAATCAAAATAATCGTATTGAACAATACCCATATCTAGTAATATATAGAATAAAAAAGCAAGGAGAACCTGAGATGCTAAAAAAGCAACAAATATAATTTCAAGCAGCTTGAATGTTTTCGTTAAATTTATCATCACTCTTAATCAATTTCCACAAGAAGCAATACTTCATTAATTTCAACAAATTTAAAAACAACCTCTAGTATTTGCTTCCCGCTTTTAAATTCAATTTTTGCGTGAAGAAATTCTTTATCCTCTTCTTTTACCATATCTGTTGAAGTAATTTCATAAGAATCACTAATATCAACATAAGCTTTTATTTTCTTTGCAATTCTCTCTGCCTGCTGAAGTTCGTAATTATTTTTTGCATTTAGTTTCGCAGATAAATATCGCGTTTCATCCGAACCGGTATAGGCAATCAAATCACATACCTTAGTATAATCTCTTTGCTTACTTACGGCGAATAAATTTTCTATAGATTCAGTTAGTCTTTCATCATTACTTTGCGCAAAGATCGAAACAGAAAAAACAATTATCACCAAAAGAAATTTATTCATAACAGCCTCCCAGACAATTAATCAGCCTAATACATAAAATGTTTAATTTGCTCTCCTTTATTCTCAATTTCACTCATAGCTTCAATACCGATTTGAAGGTGAAGGTCAACAAACTTTTTTGTAACTATTTTATCGGATTCACCTGTTTTAATGCCTTCAGCCATCATTGGCAGATCGGAAACAAGCAGAAGCGCACCTCGTGCAATTTGGTTTTTGTAACCTGCAATAAACAAAGTTGCAGTTTCCATATCGATACCTATAGCCCCTAAAGTTAGTAGATACTTTTTAAAATTTTTATCCCATTCCCACAGTCTTCGGTTCGTTGTATATATAACTCCTGTTCTGTATTCAAGTTTCCTATTAATAATTATATTTGAAACAAATTTGTGCAGCTTAAATGAAGGAAGAGCCGGAACTTCCGGCGGCATATAATCGTTCGATGTTCCTTCGCCTCTTATTGCAGCAATAGGAAGAATAAAATGTCCAAGTTCAGTTGAACGTTTCAACCCGCCGCATTTGCCTAAGAACAGAACACCTTTTGGATTTCTTGCAATCAGCAAATCCATTATAGTTGCGGCATTTGCCGAACCTATTCCAAAATTGATTATTGAAAGTCCTTTGTTGTTTGTTGCTGTCTGCATCGGTTTATTCTGACCTTTGACTTCGCAGTCAAATAATTCCGCAAACTTAGTTACATAATCATGAAAATTAGTAAGAAGCATATAATCACCAAACTCGTCAATTTCTGTTCCGGTATATCTGGGAAGCCAATTTTTTGCAATATCAAGTTTTGTTTTCATCTTATTGTTTTTTGAATGTGAAAAAATTATTAATAAATAAAACAGCTTTAGCAAATAAAAATCCGAATACCGAGCCGATCAATGCTCCGCCGATAATATCCGACGGATAGTGAACCCCAACATATACCCGCGATAAGGCAAGTAAAGAAGCAGCGATAAACAATGCCCATTTATATTTAGGGAATAAAATCGAAAAGAAAACTGCGACAGCAAAATTATTAACCGCATGTGATGATGGAAAAGAAAACGAACCTGTACATCCGGCTAAAATATTTACATCGGGAAGTTCATTACACGGTCTTATTCTTCCTACTAAGTTCTTTACAAAGAACGAACTGAATTGATCTGTTGCGGTAATTAATAAAATTACAAATCCGGCGGAGATACGTTCTAATTTCTTTCCTTTGATTATTAGTAACAGAATTAAAATAACATAAGTTATATACCAGTGTTTAACATCGGTTATAAAAGGAAAAAATTTATCAAAAAGTGTGTTTGATAAAGTGTGATTAAAAAAATAAAAAACAGCAAGGTCTATTTGATACAAAAAATCAATCATATATCACAAAAATTAATTTATTAATTATTATTAAGTTACGTTATACGAATTACTTATTCCAATATATTTAACGAAACACTTTATTAATAACAATAAAATTTGTTAATTTGTTGTTTGATTAAAACTGTGTGGTTCCAAATTGTCTGAAATTAAAATCACTTCCGAAAAAGCATATAAATACCGTTATTTTCGTGAAGAAAGCAACAGAATGTTATTGGCTCCTTTTAGAGCGCTTGCAAAATTTACTGCGGTTGCCGGGCTCTTCGCATTAATATTTGAAGTAAGATATTTTTCCGAACACTCTGTTGAAGTTTATCTATCGCGACTGGGGGCTATTCTTGTCGCTTTCATCTTACTAGTAATTTCAAACAGCAAGTTCGGGAAGAATCATCCGGTCGGATTAGTTCATATTCTTCTTTTAACTATAATAGGTTCTTTTGGAATAATAATTTATTTAATTCCAGATACAGTTGTATTCAATTCTCACATCATAAGCTTAATAATTTTTACGGCTGCTTTATTCTTAAGTTGGGAAGTAACAAACCAAATTATTGTAGCAATTTATTACAATGTGGTTTTTGCTTCTTCAATTTTAATGACCGATAGAGCTGTATATGCACTACCGAATATGTTTGAATCTGTTTTACTTGTTCTGTTTATAAGTGCAATGGCAGTTGCGGCGAGTTCAATAAATTACCGCTTAAGAAGAGATGCCGTTTTCAAAACATTCGAAGTAGCCGCTTCAGAAAAAAGATTTAGAAATATTTTTGAAAACTCGGCTGAGGGAATTTACCAATCTTCATTAGATGGAAGATTTATAATAGCAAATCCGGCTTTAATAAAAATGCTCGGTTTTAAGACTTTGGAAGAAATCAAATCAATAGACATTGAAAAAGATGTTTATAAAAGCCCTGCCGATCGACAAACTTTATTGAAATTGTTAAGCAAGCAGGGTAAAGTTAAAAATTACCGTTTAGTTCTCAAAAGAAAAGACGAAACACATATAGTTGTTAAAGGTAATATTAGATTAATTACAGATGACGACGAAAATCCTCTTTATCTTGAAGGAAGCCTGCAGGATATAACTCAGCAAGTTCAAGCCGAATACGAAAGGCAAAAAGCTCTTGATGCATTGAAGATGGAAAAAATAAAAGCCGATCAAGCAGCAACAAAAGCAATTGAAGAAAGTAATTTTAAAACCCGTTTCCTTGCAAATATGAGTCATGAAATTCGAACACCGATGAATTCTATTTTGGGTTATCTCGACCTTATCGAAAATAATTTATATGAAGACAAAGAAGAGTTGACCACCTTCGCAAGAAGCGGAAGATTATCGGCACACTCACTCTTAGAAACAATTAATAACATTCTTGATCTTTCTAAGATTGAAGCAGGCAAAATGGAGCTTGACGAAGTTGAGTTCAGTGTTAAGAAAGAAATGGACAAAGCTATTTCGATAATTAGCCAAACTGCAAAAGACAAAAACATAAAAGTCGTTGAAGAGTACGACGATTCTATTCCTCACACATTGTTCGGAGATGCAACGCGTTTCAGACAAATTCTATTAAATCTTCTAGCTAATGCAGCTAAATATACCGAACGTGGTCAGATTGATATTATTATTCAGATGATTGAAGAGAGGGACAATGTGGCTGTAATTAAAACGACCATCAAAGATACCGGTCCCGGGATTCCCAAAGAAAATCTCAAAATGTTATTTAGACCGTTTTCACAAGTACATAGTTTGCGTTCCAATAAACAGGGAACCGGTTTGGGACTTGTAATTTGTAAAGAGTTCTCAAACTTAATGGGCGGTGATATTAATGTTCAAAGTGAGATAGGAGTAGGAACAACTTTTGAATTTACAGTTAACCTTGGTACTAAACCGAGTTTAATAGAACAAAAATTAGATTATGATAAAATCGCAACCGGTGAAAGAGACAACGGTTTTGATGAAGAACCTATTAAAGAAATTGATGAAAAGAAAGAATTTAAAAAAGCAATTGATCAATCAACAACATATGTCGATAGTAATAAAAAGCGAATTCTATTAGTTGAAGATAACCCGATAAGCCAGAACGTTGAAGTAAAACTTCTTAAAAGTGTAGGCTATGAAGTTGACGCAGTTTCATCAGGTGAAGAAGCAATTAAATCAGTTGCAACCGGAAGATATAATGTTGTTTTAATGGATATCGAAATGCCGGGTATGGATGGTTTAACAGCAACTCAAAAAATTAGACAGTTGGAAAGTGAATCGAAGAAAATTCCGATAATTGCCGTAACAGCCCATTCAAGTATGAAAGACCGCGAGAAATGTCTTGCTGCCGGACTTAACGACTACATCGCAAAACCAATCTCTATAAACTTCCTAAAAATGACAATCGATCAGTGGATTAGTTACTACCGTTAATTCCCAAATGTAGCCGCTGACATTTGTCGGTATGAATATGGAAATGTAACCGCTGACATTTGTCGGCGTGTGTATGGAAATGTAACCGCTGACATTTGTCAGCGTGAGTATGGATATGTAACCGCTGACATTTGTCAGCGTGGTTGCATGACTCGTAATCTATATTTTTTTAATTCTTATAAATGTATCGAGAAGTTGTCACCGCAGACATAAAGCCTGCCTGAAGCAGACAGGTCTGCGGCTACAAGTTTTTAACGTTGAAGGTCGTCAGACTTCGCTCGTTAGAGTCTGGTGCTAACAAAGCAACCTTCGAGGAAAAAGTACCTAACCACCAAACTCTTACCTCGAAGGTTTCTGAAGTAAAAATCCCCGGGATTTGTCAGGTATAAAATTATTAACAAAAATTTTTGTATATCTATTTTGATCAAGAAAATCCCGGGGATATTGCGTATTACTCCATAACCAAAACTTCTCTGACATGCTCCAAAGCCCAATCAATTTCTTCTTTTTTGATAACGAGAGGAGGAGCAAATCGAATAACATTATCATGAGTCTCTTTACATAAAATTCCGCGCTGCATTAATGCTTCACAGAATCTTCTTGCACCTTTTGCTTCTTCATGTAATTCAACACCGATAAACAATCCTTTACCTCTAACTTCTTTTACATGTTTGGAATCAATTTTATTTAATTCATCTCTGAAATAATTACCGAGTTCAAAAGAGTTTTCAATAAGTTTTTCATCAATCAATACATTCAATGCTTCGATTGCAACGGCAGCTCCGAGCGGATTGCCGCCGAATGTCGAACCATGATCACCCGGATTGAAAACGCCCAACACTTCTTTATTAGATAATACCGCAGAAACAGGATAGCATCCACCGGAAAGAGCTTTACCGATAATTACCGCATCAGGACGAACATCTTCATATTCAAATGCAAATAACTTACCGCTTCTTCCTAATCCCGATTGAATTTCATCCGTTATATAAAGTACATTATTCTTTTTACAAATATCATAAGTCTCTTTTAAGTAACCAACCGGAGGAACTATTACTCCCCCTTCGCCTTGTATCGGTTCAAAAATAAATGCAACGGTGTTAGATGTTATTGCTTCTTCCATTGCTTTTGTATTTCCGTATTCAACAACTTTGAATCCGGGAGTAAACGGACCAAAACCATTTTTATATTGTGCTTCTGTTGAGAAAGAAACAATTGAAATTGTTCTTCCTGCAAAGTTATTTGTACAAACAATAATTTCTGCTTGATTTTCCGGAACGCCTTTAACTCTATATCCCCATTTTCGCGCAGCTTTCAGTGCGGTTTCAACTGCTTCAGCTCCCGAGTTCATCGGTAGTATCATTTCATATCCGGTAACTTCGTGCAGTTTCTTATATAACAAAGGAAGCTGGCTGTTTCTAAATGCTCGTGAAGTAAGAGTAACTTTTTCGGCTTGTGTTTTAAGTGCATCAATTATTCTTGGATGGCAGTGACCTTGATTTACTGCCGAATACGCTGCAAGACAATCTAAATATTTTTTACCATCAACATCGTGTACCCACACACCCTCTGCTTTTTCAATTACTACATCAAGTGGATGGTAATTATGGGCACCATATTTCTCTTCCAATTCAATATAATCTTTGGATGTCATTTATCACCTCCCTATTTAACTATTTGTTGAAAAAATAAGTCATTAAATTTATATATTTTCGATCAAATTTGGTAAGGAAATCGGCAAAACCGGTTCATATATAACCTAGTTTTGATTAGATTTGATTTTCAAAATGTAATTTCTTAATTGAGAGATGAGTAAATGAAAATCGAAACTACTTCCTTTTCCGTTGAAACAAATGGTCACACCGATATTATCGATATTACGGGTGAAGTAAAAAAAATTCTTTCTGATTCCGGTTTAAGAGAAGGGACAGCATTAGTGTTTGTCCCAGGTTCAACAGCCGGTGTAACAACTATCGAATTTGAACCGGGATTACTTCATGATTATCCTGCATTCTTTGAAAAAATTATTCCGTCAAATTCCGATTACAAGCATAATGATACCTGGCATGACGGTAACGGACATTCACATGTAAGAGCGGCATTACAAGGTGCTTCGTTTACTGTTCCTTTTACATCAAGAAAACTTTTGCTTGGAACATGGCAGCAAATCATTTTAGTTGATTTTGATGCACGGTCAAGAAACAGAAAAGTTATCGTTCAATTAATGGGAAATTAATTTGAATAAGATAGTTACTGTATTTGGGAGTTCTGTGCCCAAACCCGGAGATGAAGAGTATGAAACCGCTTACCAACTCGGCAAAATTTTAGGCAAGAACGGTTTCAATGTTTGTACGGGCGGTTATCAAGGAATAATGGATGCCGTTTCTAAAGGTGCTTCAGAAATGGGCTCTAAAGCCATCGGGGTTACGGTAGATATCTTTAATGCAAAAGTAAGTTCACACATTAATGAAGAAATTTGTTGTTCATCTCTATTCGAAAGAATTGAAAAATTAGTTGAATTAGGTGATGCGTATATAATTTTACAGGGCGGTACCGGTACATTAGTCGAACTGTCCATAGTTTGGGAAATGTTTAATAAAAATTTGATGAATGAAAAACCGATTGCATGTCACGGTAAAATGTGGAAAAACCTTGTCGGCATTATCGATGATAGAATGAAATTCGAAAAAAGAAAACACGGCTTTATTTATCTTACCGAAAACATCGAATACTGTGCCGAATATATCGTTAGTAATATTTAAATTTCTTTTTAACCACAAGGTGCATGAAGAAGGTACAAAGGACACAATTAAAAAAACTTTGTGCTCGTTGTGAATCCTTAGTGTTCCTTGTGTTTATGCTTTTTATATTAACTCACTAATAAAATTTGATAATTGTTTTTTATTCTTACCCAAAAACAATTCTTCCTTAATAAATATCAATTCATTATTTTCCGAAAGTTTATATGAATCTCTTCAACTAAACAGAGGTGCGAATTGTTTGACTCAAAACTTATAGATTCCAACCAAACATGGATACTTTGGGCAATATTAATTTCAGCCGGGTATTTCGGGCTTTGGGCGGAAAAGACTAAAATCGGTTCCCGTTTATCCGGAGCGGTTGTTGCAATACTTACAACTTTTGTACTTTCGAATCTTTCGATTATCCCGGCAGATTCCGCAGTGTACGATACTGTTTGGTCTTACTTAATTCCGTTAGCCATTCCTACATTACTTTTCCAAGCAAACCTTAAGCGAATTATAAAAGAAGCCGGACCAACACTGCTTGCATTTACTTTCGGCGGAATCGGGACAGTGATAGGAACTCTTATTGCTTACAATATTGTTACACTTGGTGAGGAAGGCTGGAAACTTGCCGGAATTTTTTGTTCGACATATATCGGCGGTTCTCTTAATTATGTTGCCGCCGCCGAAGCATTGCAGCTTTATTCCGGTGACCTTTTAACTGCCGGAGTTGCGGCGGATAATTTAGTAATGACACTATATTTCTTATTACTTTTTGCTATTCCTTCAATTGGATTTTTACAGAGACGATTTAAAACTCATCACGAAGATCAAGCACGGAGTAACGACTCAACAGAAATTAAATCTGCAAACAATTCTTCGGAATTGATTTTAATGAATCTTGCAAAAGCTCTTGCAATTAGTGCTACTGTTTGTGCGGTAGGTTTCTTTATGCAAGATATCCTTGGAATTGCCGGAAGCGGAATTCTAATTATAACTGCGATTGTTGTTTTTCTTGCTACTGCTTTTCCCAATGCAATGAGTGAAATTAAAGGCGCCGATAAGATTGGTACATTTTTAATGCAGATATTCTTTGCAACAATCGGTGCAAGTGCAAACATTGCTATTGTTCTTGAATACGGTCCGGTTCTGTTTTTATTTGCGGCAATTATTTTATCAATACACTTAATTTTCTTGCTTACTGCCGGAAAAATCTTCAATTTAGATTTGGCTGAAATTGTAATTGCATCAAATGCGAATATGGGCGGACCCACAACCGCGGCTGCGATGGCGGTTGCACGAAGATGGGAAAGTCTTGTTATTCCGGCTATACTTGTCGGTACACTCGGTTATGCTGTTGCTACTTTTATCGGTGCCGGAATTGGATACTGGTTACAACCATAAAAAGATAAATGAAATTAAAAAGAGCAAACGACAGATACCTCGCCGGCGTATGCGGCGGTATTGCAGAGTACCTTAAAGTTGATCCGTTTTGGGTTAGGTTAATTTGGGCTGTACTTACATTTGTTTCTTTTATGTTCGCGGGATTAATTGTCTACATAATTCTGTGGATTATTATGGAACCACCGGATGAGTGAGGGTTAACTTAAGAGGCTGACCAAAAAGCAGAATTCAGATAAAAAATCTGTGTAAATCTCGCCAGAGTTCGGCGTAGTCTGACGACAGTTCAAATCTGTGTCATCTGTGTCCCATTGCCAGATACAACTTTACTTTTTGGTTAGTCCTCTAATCCTAATATTTGGCATAAACCGCTAAACCTTTCTTAACTAACAAATCATTCACATTAATAAATTTTCCTTTTTTATCGGGCAGATAAATTTCTCCGAGGTATCTGCCGTACTTTCCTTTTTTATCTTTAAAAGTTCTTACAAAAATATTTTTATTAAGAATTGTTTCGCGTAAAAAGTCACGGGATTTTAATCCTTCGGGTCTTTCGACACCTCTTAGTTCGGGAGCGTTAATCCCGTAGAGTCTAATCTTTTCTCCTTTGATAAAAGTTTTCAACCCCAAATCTATATCAACGGTAATAGTATCACCATCATAAACCGCAGTAACAAAAGCTTTGTAGTGGTATAATACTTTTTCCATTTT